>JBDLUZ010000206.1:0-4004 GCA_039805045.1 Bacteroidota bacterium
TTGATTTCTTTATTGATGGTTGATTGAAGCAGAAACGGGTGTTTGGTGCTCGAAATCCCAATGGTATGGGTATAATAAAATCCATCGTTCTGGTCGAGCTTCAGGTAATAAAACTGTGGTGTATACTGAAAGTAATGATCCTTGAAAAGGCGAATGCCTGATATATTTGTATTAAAGGTTAGGAAATTGGAATTGAGGGGACCATCTTTCTGCAATCCGAAGCCACGCAAATAATAGATTCCCAGACTTACTTTGTTAGAAACCCTGTAGCTGGGGAAAATTTCAGTTGCAACAAATCTGTTGGCCTGTGTGATGGTGGAAAAACCACTGCTCGAACTGCTGGATATAATTTCCCGGAGTGCCAGGTTATAAGCAGGATGGGCTCCTGTTTGGAGGTTGAAGCGCTTGCCTTTGATGGCCTGGTACCTGAACCAGAAAACCAGGCTGCCTTTCTTGCCGTCAAATGTTGCCCTGATGTCAGGATCAAAACTGAAGCGGTTTTTTTTAACCGATAGCAGGAAATTGACTGCCGGAGCATTAAGAGAGAAAGTGGGAATAATGGATATGCCATTGGTAGTTACACCCATCAGTCCGGAAAAGCCACTGGTAACAACAACACTGTCTTTTTTTTGTGCATTGGCTGACAATGTAAAAATCGAAAGTGCACAAATCAAAAAGGAAAAGAATCTGGCTGCTAAAGGCATGAATGATGCGTTTGAGGGGTGAAAAACGCCGCAAAGTTACTAAATAGTACAGATTCTTCCTAAATGACAGCCTCTTGGCAAACATAAGTGGGAACTATGCCCGTTGAACTGATACGGGTAGCTGCATCCGCGGGTAATGTATTACCAGACAAAACCAGTACTGTGTCAATGCCAAATTTATTCCCTCCAATGATATCTGTGTGGAGTGTGTCTCCAACCATCAAGATCTCTTTTTTGCTGATGCTGCGCCTTGACCTTATCAGGTCATAGGCAAACATAAACATTTGGGAATCAGGCTTTCCGAACCTAATAAATCTTTTTCCCACAATACTTTCAATCATCGTGGCAATCCCACCAATGGCAATGGAAACCCTGTTGCTGCCCGAAACTGGGTAGATGCTGTCTGTATTGGCAACGATGGCAGGAATGGTTCTTTGTCTCAGGAGGTTAACAGTTCTGTTGATGTCTTCATACCAGTCAAAACCCTCATCATCAAGCAACACTACGGCATTGACCTGATTGATATTTTCTTCATTGATTGCTCCAACAGGCAATGCCTGCAGTCCGCTTCTTTCAATATAATGCGCAGAATCCTCAGTGCCCAGATAGGCAACAATACCATCATTCACTTTCAGGTCTAGGTACTCTTTGGCGATCATGCCAGATGAAATGATACGCTCTTGATCCACTGCGTGTAATCCCAGTTTGTGATAGGCTTCTGCAAGCTGCATCGGACTCCTTGACGCATCGTTTGTTACGATATAATATTCTCTGTCTGTAGCTTTCAGGTACTCGAAAGTTTCAATGATGCCCGGTATCAAGCCGTTATAGCTCTTCAAAACGCCAAAAGCGTCAAAGAAAACGACTTTGTAAGGATCAAGGATTGAACCGAAAGGCTGTATGGTATACATGTGGGTTGATTTATGGCTGTTTTTTGGGGGTTTCTTCTTTTAGCCGAAGTGCAAGGATTATTTTTTCGGGGTCAAAATCCCGGTCGATAGCAGGAAGATGGATTTCAAGCGCCTCTTTTTTCAGTTTTTGTGCGTATTGCTCGGCAAAGAAATAATTACCATCCTTGATCACATAATTGAGGATGAAAAAACGGTAGCTTTCCCTGAGGAATCTGATTTCATTTGCTTTGATGGGGTTGACCTTATGATACTCTTCCAGGAAAATCAGGAAGCGGTCTTCCATCATGGTCTGGATATTGTAAGTAAAAACAGTCCTATCGCCCACATCCGAACAAATCCTGCTGAAAAAATAGAAATCAAGTGTCCGATAACTCATCCTGAACCAGTCATAGTCCCAGCGGGAATATAATTCCATCTTCTCCGTTACTGAGAAATTCCCAATATTCCAGTCGATAAAAACAGGCATGATTTCAAAGGCACCCACATTGAGTTTCAGCCTGTTTTTCAGAAATTGGTTGCAGTGATGCCTGATCAACTCAACTTGTTCTTTTGTTCCAAAGGAATCCCCATCCTGATCGAGTCTCTCAAGCAGCGCATGTATATCAGCGCGGAGTGTTTTGGAAGATTTTGGGAAATTATTGCGGATTCTGGAACAGGCTTTGTGAAACCGGCCAATCTGCCTACCGAACATCCTGATCTGCTTTTCATCCAACCTCTTGGGCATTCGCTTGCTCACGCGTACCGGATTGTAAAAGACTACCCAGATGTCTTGCTTGCCCTGTTTGGATCTAAAAGTGTATACCCTGTTGTTTTTCAACAAAGATTTGCCAATCACATTCTCAAAAGGGTAGAGGAGGTTGTTGGCGAGGGTATGGATGAAGCGGTGGTCTTGCTTGAAATGTTCATACCGGCCGAAAGACGAAAGTTTGGCTATGACTATATCACCATCTTCAAAATTAATCCGGTACACATGGTTGGTAGAAACCATGGCGCTGATTTCTTCCACCTGCACAATCTTCCTGGAGGCATCGAATCCTTCCCAGGCCTTGTGGATGATTTCTTCATATCCGGTCATGTTGCATCTTTTTTATGGGGTTAGCTTGCCGGCATTCAGCTGGTGGATGTCTTTTACATAAATCACATTCCTGGGATAGCCCTTCTCTGACACTTGGATCATGGCTTCAGCAACCTGTTTCATGGTGTTGGTTATAGCCGGGAATAGGGATTTTAAGACGGGCATCATCCAGGCGAGGTATTTGTAAAAGCTCAGTACGTGGGCCTGACCTGCTGCGGGTTGCACAATGCCGATCCTGAAACCGAAAGCCTGTTTGAACGGGAGTTTCATGAGGTCGTTTTCAGTTTTACCTTTCACCCTGGCCCAATGCAACTTTCCTTTTTCGGAACTGTCTGTTCCGCTGCCGCTTACGTAGATGAAAGACATATTGGGATTCGGACCTATAGCCCTGGCCAATTGCAGGGTGGTATCGTAGGTGATGCGTTCATAAGCTATCTGATCCATCCCAACAGAACTGATGCCTGCACAGAAAAAACAGGCGTCATAGCCTATCAGCCTCTCGTCGTTCTCAGGCAAAGCCAGAAAATCCGGTACGATGCATTCTTTCAGTTTGGGATGTGTTTTGCCGCAGGGTTTTCTGCTGACACTGAGTATTTCCGTTATCCTGCTGTCTGCCAGGCATTCCAACAGAATGCCTTCGCCGATCATGCCAGTTGCTCCCGTGAGGATGATTTTCATGTGCTTTTTTTTGGCGAACCTCAAAATTAAGCCATGTGGATGACATAATACCCTTAATCAGGGCCTGGTTCAAAAATCACCTGCGGCGCTAAGTGTTTAATTTGTGGGCAGCTTCGATGAATCAAGTTTTGTTTTCATGAAGAGTGCTGAGATATCTTTCGATTTTGCGGGATAAACTTTAATCAAGTGAGAACGGATTACTGCTGAAGTATTGGTTTCTTTGGTATCGAGTTTGACATTTAAAATTTGAGATTCGGTATTGGGCATGTGACAATCGATGCAATTTTGTTTGAGAACCGATGCTTCTATTTCATTTGTCATTTTACAAAATTTATCTGTCTCCGGCAAATGGCACTCCATGCATTTCTGTGAAAACATGACAAGCTCATTGGATTGATCTTGATGTGGATTATGGCATGTTGAACAGGTCATGGTTTTTACATTGGTAAAACATTTGCTCTCTAACAGCAATCCATATTGGTTACCATGTACATCAACTTTCTTTACTGTATTGGTTTGCAATTGTGAATGATCTAGCGTATCTCCTGTAGCAAATGCAGAGGCGTTGGTGAGGTTTGATGCGTTGCTGGAATGACATACCGCACATGCATCCAATTGTTGTTGATTAGAAAGATT
>JBDLUZ010000207.1:0-4987 GCA_039805045.1 Bacteroidota bacterium
CTATCGGCATGTAAATATGTACATCATATCCCGGAAAAGCAAGTAGCCAATACAATTTTATAACTATTTTACATTGGCGTTAATTAAATGCTAACGCTAAAACGATCATTATTTCTGGAAATATTAAGACATTTGAAAGATGAAAAAACAAGATTGGATATATTGGATGATACTGGTTTTTGTTGTGGGGTGTCAGGAGCAATCCGAACCCGCTAACCAAGGTGAAATAAGTCAGGAACAAGCTGTTCCGGCTAGTTCGGTGATCTCCTATACCGTTCTGAATGCTTTTCCGCATGATACAGCAGCTTTTACACAGGGATTGGAATATTACAAGGGACAGCTACTGGAGAGTACCGGATTAACAGGGAGATCATCTCTTAGAGCCGTAGATATCAGCAGCGGGAAAGTAAGCAGCAGGATTGACCTCGATCAAAATATTTTTGCAGAGGGGTTGACTGTTCTGCGCGATACTTTGTACCAGCTTAGCTGGCAAAATCATGAAGTGTACCTGTGGGATGTGAAGAAACAGCCATTTAAAAAGCTCACAACATTGCCCTGGAGCGGCGAAGGCTGGGGCATTACGAACGACGGCAATCAGCTGATTATCAGTGAAGGATCGGATAAACTGTATTTTGTAACACCCGGAACCCTCAAGTTGAATAAGGTTTTAAGTATCAGAGATCAGTATGGATCGGTCAACAACCTGAATGAGTTGGAAATGATTGATGGCTATATTTATGCCAACCGTTGGCAGTACGATTATATATTAAAGATAGATCCCGTTACAGGTTTTGTTGTAGGTACAATCAATCTACAGGATTTCCTCGTTAAAAACAGCAAAGCAGACCTTTCCTATTTAAGTAAACCAGGCACAACGGCTACTGACAATGGTGCCGTATTGAATGGAATAGCTTATGATCCAAAGAAAAAAACAATGTATATAACAGGAAAACTATGGCCTGAGATTTTTGAGATAAGGATTGAGTGAGGGGGGATGAGGGATGAGGCACGAGGCTCGAGGGATGAGGGATGAGGGACGAGGGAATAGTTTGTGGGGTAAACATTTTTAATTATTTTTGAAAGTAACTCCTTTTGAACAGACAACCGACCAACAATGATTGATGCATTTGAAAAGATTGCCGTACAAATTCATGAAACCTTGTGTGCTGGGCATGGCCACAGGATCAACGCCCAAAACATTGTACGCAGAGCTAGTCCGGTTACACCGCGAGGAAGGCCTGAGTTTCCGCAATGTCATAACCTTTAACCTGGATGAGTATTACCCCATGCAGCCGGATGCGCGTCAGAGCTACCACCGGTTCATGAAAACACAGCTCTTTGCGCATGTAGATATTGATCCAAAGAACATACATATTCCAGACGGCACCATTACCAAGTCACAAGCTTTTACTTATGCCCAGGCCTATGAGCAGTCCATTACCGATGCAGGTGGAATTGATATACAAATTCTTGGCATAGGCTTAAACGGACATATCGGTTTCAATGAACCTGGGTCCACCAAAAGTTCTGTAACGCGAATTGCTGCATTAGACAACAACACCCGTTTGGCCAATGCCTATGAATTCGATAATATCTCGCAGGTACCCAGGCTGGCACTGACGATGGGTATTAGTTCCATTTTACAGGCTAAGAAGATTGTATTGATGGCGTTTGGCGCCGGAAAATCAAGCATAGTTTCACAATCTGTTGAAGGCAACATCACAGAAAACATCCCTGCTACATTGTTGCAAGAACATCCCAATTGCATTTTCCACCTCGATGATGCTTCTGCACAAGAACTGACCAGGTTCAAAGCGCCTTGGTTAGCTGGTGAGATTGAATGGACGGAGAAGCTGATCAGAAAGGCAGTTACCAGCATGGCCATGACACAACAGAAGCCACTTTTACAACTTACCTGGGAGGACTATCTGAATGCCGGACTGGCAGATTTACTGGAAAAACACGGATCAGTTGCAGACATCAACCTCAGGGTATTTAATGGGTTAAGGGATACCATTACAGGTTGGCCGGGAGGTAAACCAATGGAAGAAGTACCCCGTCATCCGGAAAGAAGAAATCCTGCATCCAAGCGGGTAATTATATTCTCCCCCCACCCTGACGACGATATCATCTCCATGGGTGGCACATTTATCCGTTTGGTTCAGCAGGGACATGAGGTACATGTAGGCTATCAAACTTCAGGTAATATTGCCGTAAGCGATGAGTTTGTGATGCGGCAGATTGATTTCGCGGTAGAGTTTGATGGATTTTTTGAAATTGACAAGAGCAGGGCCGGAACCATCTGGCAGGATGCGGCTGCATTCATCAAAACCAAGACACCGCATCAGAAAGATACCCATGAGATCCGAAGCATCAAGGGAATGATACGCCGCACTGAAGCCAGGGCTACTTGCAGGTATGTAGGCGTTCAGGATGAACATATACATTTCATGAACCTCCCCTTCTATGAAACAGGTTTGATTGAGAAAAATCCGCCCACGGATGCAGATATCCAACTACACAAAGAGCTAATCCGGAAAGTTAGGCCTCACCAGATTTTTGCAGCTGGAGATTTTGCGGATCCACACGGAACCCATAAGGTCTGCTTTGATGTCATGTATGCTGCCCTGCAGCAATTGAAAGCAGAAAACGATCCCTCAGTAGCTGATTGCAGGCTCTGGTTGTACAGGGGAGCATGGGCAGAGTGGGATATCTGGGATATCGACATGTCTATACCGATGAGTCCGGATCAGGTTATACAAAAACGCAACGGCATCTTCATTCATCAGTCGCAGAAAGACGGTGTGGTATTCCAAGGCTCAGACAGCAGGGAGTTTTGGCAGCGTGCGGAAGACAGAAATTCGGGAACAGCAGCTTTGTTTGACCGACTCGGATTACCACAATATGCAGCGCTTGAAGCATTCATGAGATTTGAATATTGACGGCAACTGACTATACATTTTGTGCAATCTGTAACACTTAATTCTGCTATTTTGGCTAACAATTGTCGTGCTATTTGGGCTTAAACAAGTAGCTTGCAATATCAATTTAATTCATGACTATAATCATATCCTTTTTTTTAATTCACTGGTTTTTTTCACTTTTCTTCCATACGTTTTTCCTCCACAGGTATGCTTCGCACCAGATGTATCTGACTAATCCATTTTGGGAAAAGACTTTTTATTTCCTGACCTGGTTTTTCCAGGGTTCATCATACCTTGTTCCACGCGCTTATGCAGTAATGCACAGGATGCACCATGCCTACAGTGATACGGAACATGACCCCCATTCGCCGCATTTTTTCAAAGATGTTTGGCAAATGATGCTCCATACCCGCAACATATACAATTCATTTGTAGAAAACCAGATAGCACCTTTGGAAAAATTTACCAAAGACTATTTGCCGGTTTGGAAATGGATGGATAAAATTGGAGACAGCATGATTACCCGCATCTCTTGGGTAGCCATATATGTGGCCATGTACATCTATTTCGCACCCGCCTGGTATTGGTACCTGCTTATCCCGATCCATATTTTGATGGGCCCTGTTCAGGGTGCTATTGTCAATTGGGTTGGACACAAATACGGCTATGCCAATTTCGACAATGGAGACCATTCCCGGAATTCAGAGCGCTGGGGAATCTTTCTGCTTGGGGAGCTGTTCCAGAACAATCATCACTTCTACCCCACCAGGGCCAAATTCGCTGTGAAGCGCACGGAGTGGGATCCTACTTATTTTGTGATGCGCGTCATGCATAAAATGCGGATCATCAAGCTACAAAACAAGGTGTAAAACTGTTTTTTTTAATTATTTTTTTGTATATTTGCACCCCATTGGCCCCGTAGCTCAATTGAATAGAGCATTTGACTACGGATCAAAAGGTTTCAGGTTTGAATCCTGACGGGGTCACGAAAACCACTTGTTTATCTCAAGTGGTTTTTTCATTTGTATAATCTAGGCATTGATTTAAATCCTAATTTTATACTCATGTCAAAAGAACCGATTCGAAATAAAGATGAACTGATGCGGGTATTACTCTCCCAAAGGGAGACCATACGTTCTTATGGCGTAAAAGAGCTTAATGTATTTGGATCTTTTGCCCGAAATGAACATATAAACAAACAAAGTGATATTGATTTTTTAGTTGAATTCGAGGAAGGAAAAAAATCATTTGACAACTTTATCGATTTAAATTTCTTTCTTGAAGATTTGACCGGAAGAAAAGTTGAATTGTTAACATATCAATCACTTAGCCAATTTATTGGTCCTCACATCATTAAACACATGGAACATGTTGGCATCTAATCTGGAGCTGCTTAGACATATTTCTCTTGAAACAACTTTTATTTTAAAACATATTCAGGGTAAAACTAAAGAAGATTTTCTGTCGGACGACTTGTTATGTCATGCCATCGTACGAAGCCTTGAAATCATTGGAGAGGCCGCCAAAAAAATAGATTCAGAATTCAAAAATGAATACCCTCATATTGAATGGAAAAAAATGGCAGGTACTCGAGATAAAATGATTCATGACTATTTTGGTGTTGATTATGAAATTGTGTGGGATATTGTTGAGCAGAAAATTCCTGATCTTGATCATTTTGTAACAGAAATCATAAATGAAAATTGATTCAATTTATATCAAAAGGTTTCAGGCTTAAATCCTGATGGGTCACGAAAACCACTGTAACAGCTGTTATGGTGTTTTTTTATGCAATAGTAAGATATAAGCAATCTCTACCACTACTTTTTCATTTAGTCATATTGTTAGAAAATATTTGATATATGGCTATTACCCCCCTGACAATCTCTTCTTTTCAGTAGTTTTCAGCAACTTATTCTTTTTTATTGGTGCTGACTTCAGTCTATTGGATGCTTTCAACGCCGTGTCCAATATCATCTCAATCTGACCATTCACGCTCCTGAATTCATCGTCCGCCCATTTTGCCAAAGCATTATATGCCTCTTCATTGATTCTCAATACAA
>JBDLUZ010000208.1:0-3963 GCA_039805045.1 Bacteroidota bacterium
AATTTTCCTGCTCAGGATAGCTGGGATAGCAATCAGAACAACCGAAGCATTCGCTTTCAGGAGCTGATGCCGGAAGGGAAAATCGACTTCAATACTTTTTACAAGATCAAATTTGACAGGCAGTTACCAGCAAAACTGCATTATCTCTACGGGGTTGATACTTTGTTTGTGATGAAGCCATCAGATTACCCAGCTTTTGATACACTCTTGCGTAACCTCCAGGGGTGGGACAAGCGGGGTGATGCTGACAGCAAGGGAGCGGGAGCTTTTCTGATGGTTTATGAAGCTGTGAGTGCTGCTTACAGGGGGAAAGACCCACAGACGCTGACGAGGAAGGAATGTGAGCAGGTATTGCAAAAAGTGCAGGAAACCATGATCAAAAATTACGGTAGCACTGATCTCAGACTTGGAGATATCCAGAAGCTTGTGCGGGGAGACAAATCATTTCCTGGTCCGGGTTTGCCTGATCTACTTGCTCCGGAATGGGGTGTAGCACAGAAAGACCTCACAAGAAAAATAACAGGTGGTGATGCCTATGTGGCTATGGTCAGGTTTCCGAAAAACGGGCTGCCTATCATTGAAACCGTAAACACATATGGCGCTTCATCAAAGCAGGGGAGTCCTCATTTCGATGATCAGGTTCCTTTGTTCCTCAAGCAGCAAACAAAACCCATGACGCTAGACAAGCAGAAGGTTTTGGCAACTGCCAAAAGGGTCTACCATCCCGGAGAATAATTGGAAATCAGTTATTCCACAACAATCATCGGGCCAAAGCGACTGTATTTTTTCAGTGATTGTCCATTTTGCCAGACATCAGAAATGTCTCCGTTCAGGCAGAGGGCTTGTGTACAGCCTTTTTCCAGAAAATGTCTGGCAAAAAGTCTCAGCTCCATGTCCATACAAGCAAAATAAACCCTGCCGTCTGGAAGCAGGCCAACTCCACTGCGTAGCCGGTGCCGCCCTCCTGGAAGCGCTGGATTAATCCTGCCGTTGATGACTAGCATGGGGCTCGACTGTGTGGCATACGTCACATCTTTTTGTGTGAACTTGCCTCTCAATGGCTTGATGAAAGCTCCCTGGTTTGTGAGGTAGAAAACACCCATGGGCATAATCTCCAAATTGATTTTCGGGTTGAGTATTTCTTTGACCCGACTCAGTTTTTTTCCGTTTTCAATATATAGTCCATCAGGCTTGTAATCATGCGTAAAATGACCACCATTGATGATGAACTTCGCTTCAGGATGTTCCTTTCTCAGCCTGTCGAAAGTCATGAAAGGCACACCTGTACTGTCTTTCCAGTATATCCTGATTCGATTTGCAGGAAAAAACTGGGCCTCGGTTTGGAGCAGACAAAAGCTAAGAACCCAAACCAGTGATAACCTCGTTCGGTAAAGTCGTGTGGGAGAAGCAATAAGCAGATTTGGTGAAGTGGAGATGGTTTTCATGGTATACAGCGGATTTTAATGGAAGGAATGATTACCAGCGAACAGGCTGGAACTTCCAGCCGGGAATGACTTTTTGCATCTCTATTTCATCATCACGTTTTTTTAGTCCGCATGTCAGGTAATTCTGGTGCAGTTTTTCCAATGCCTCCCTGTCCAGCTCAACGCCCAATCCTGGCTCAGAAGGAACCTGAACTGCACCATCTTCAAACCTGAACCTGCCCTGGGTGATGATCTCATCAGACTGCCAGGGATAGTGTGTGTCCAATGCATAATCCATCGAAGGCAGCGCTGCGCCGAGGTGAACCATGGCTGCCAATGAGATGCCGAGATGGCTATTGGAGTGCATGGATAATCCCCTTTTAAAGGTACTGCAGATGCCAGACAGCGTCATGGATGCACGGAGTCCGCCCCAGAAATGGTGGTCGCTCAGGATGATGTCTTCAGAACCCAGTGCAATACTGGAGGGGATTTCATCAAAAGAAGTGGTGCACATATTTGTGGCGAGGGGAGTTTTGACTACCTGCCTCACCTTAGCCATATTTGCCTGTCCGCGGACCGGATCTTCCAGGTATTCGAGGTAAGGCTCCATTTCCTTTCCGTATTGGATTGCCGTTTCCACCGTCCACAAGGCATTGGGGTCGATCCGCAACGGAACGTTCGGACCAAAAGCATTATGCAGTGCGATGATGGCATCCACTTCCTGCCGAGGTTCAAAAACGCCTCCTTTCAGTTTAATGCTCTGAAACCCGAAAGCTTTACACATGGCTTTGGCCTGTGCCACAATGCCTTCAGGATCCAACGCACTTTCCTGCCGGGCTGCCGCCCAGCCGGTTGCTTGATCGTCTTTTCCAAATTCAAGCTCACCACCTGCTCCTGCATATTTGTAGAAAAGGTAAGCAGAAAAAGGAACGGCATCGCGCATCTTACCTCCAAGCAGGTCAACGATGGGTTTATGCGTAACCTTACCGATGATATCCATGCAAGCCACTTCCACAGCGCTGAAGATGTGAACCAGTTTCCGCTGATCCCAGGGAGCCAGTCCACGGTCTGCAGAGCTGTCTGTTCCGAATCTTTGTATGAGTAATCTTCTGATGTTGTTAAGTTGAAAAACATCCTGCCCGATAAGCAGGTCTTTGGAGGATTCCAAGGCTGCATCCACATCTGCATTCCCGGGTATTTCGCTGATGCCGGAAATGCCATCTGCTGTAACCAATTCAAGAACAGTTCTCAGTGCATAGGGCGCATGCAGTCCGGCTGCATTCAGCAATGGGGGATCAGTAACTGCAATGGGGGTGATGTGGATCTCTTTGATTTTGGGACCTGCTTTTGATGGCATGACTATCGTTTTAAGGATAAAGTTTTGGCAATATAAAAGCTATTTGATACCAAAGATTTATTCATGATCAATATCTCTGAATATTTTTTCAGAACTACTGATTATAATCACCAGAAGCGTTACAACTGGTAGGTTTGATTATTGTAGCAGGCTTTCAAATCCATCTGGGAAATATTTATCCAGACTTCCCTGGATAATTTTCAGTCAAAGACTATTGTTCCAAAACTGTTGTAATCATGGAAATTCTTGCGGGTGGGCCTCCACGACCATTGTGCGCTGCCGTTGTCATAATCAATCCGGTAAAAGTTGGCCCTCCAGCGGGTACCTGGAACGGCAGGAACATTTTGCATCGGGTTGAGTAGTTTGAATGGGATAAAAAACTCTGCTGTCCAACCCAAAACCTGTTCTCCTTTTTTATGGATGGTGGCACCCCTTCTTGTTTTTTTGTCGCCTTCATAATGCCAAGGCCTCCATCCAAAGAATTTACCGTCATAGTTGGGAACCAGGATAGGCAGTTCCACGTTGTTGGGAGAAAGTTCATACTCAAAATAAATCGGTGAACTTTCATCCGTCCAGAAAAAAACTTCCACCACATCTTCATTGTAGATGTCATCGAAGTCGTTTTTCATGGTGGCGGATATCTTGTTGTCTTCATTCTCGAAAAGACAATAAACACCTGTTTCAGAGTAGAGCATTTTACATTTGGTCTGATAGGTGACACTTCCTTTCCTTTTGGTGAGTGAAAACCATGCTGTATTATTCCATTCCGTTGCAGTTCCCTTTCCGCTCACTTCAAAGTCGTTGGTCTTCTTGATGTGCAGGAGGGTGCTGTCTTCGGCGCAGGCCATATTGATGGTTGCACTGCAAACCAGCGTCATCAAGAAACCTTTGATTTTTTTATGCATAATCAGTTTTTTTGAAGCATGGGAAACAGTTGCCTGATCTGGCTTTCGGAGGGCTGTGTGCCGTATTCACAGATTTCAAATGCTTCTGCGAAACTTGCTTTTTCAGCTTTCTCTTTGCCATACCACTTTTCCAATGCCGTACGAACGTCCGCTTTCATCGGGGAGGAGTAGCGGCTTATGAGCCATTTAAACCGTGCTTCCTTGCCTGCAGGCACGTCCTTCTCGTAGTGACCAATCCAGGGCATCCACTCATAGAATTGTGATTCGTGAGCATCCA
>JBDLUZ010000209.1:0-3947 GCA_039805045.1 Bacteroidota bacterium
AGCCCCTGCCACTGCTTCGGGCAAACCCAACAGATTGGCCAGCATCGGCATGAAAATGATCATGGGAATGGCTGTAATGAGCACGATGGAGATGACATAGCTGAGTTTCTTTGAATCACCTTTGATGGCTCCTGCAGTAGCAATGGCCGCAGAAACACCGCAGATGGAAACAGCGCTGGAAATCATAATCGACATTTCTTCATCCACACCTAATTTTTTAGCTATCCAGTAGGCAAAATACCATACCGAAACCACTACTACGAGGGCTTGGATGAGGCCCAGTGAGCCTGCTTTGAGGATATCTCCAAAAATCACGGAACTACCCAGGAGTACCAGTCCGATTTTGACAAAAGACTCAGTGGAGAGGGATGCCTTCAGCCATTCGGGTACGGAGAAAACATTCCGAATGATCAGACCAATGAGGAGACTGAAAATCACAGCCTCCAGGTTCCAGTCTTTCAGGAAGGCGTTCCCGGCAAGGATCAGGGCAAGGGTGGTCAGCAAGTATACCACTGGGAACCCTTTGAGAACTGGTTTTATCGGTTTGCCGCTGATTAATGCAAGGACAATTGCCAGTGCAAACAGGCAGATAAAAAGGTGCAAGGCAACTTTAATGTTATAACTGGTGAATACTTTTTCAGCCAATTCACCGGTGTTTTTCCAGCCATAGGTTGGGGATATCAGCGGGAAGCCGAAGATGACGAGGGCAATAATGAGGAAGCCGGTAACAACAATCGACCAGTCTTCTGGAAGAGCAAAACGCTTGTACATGTGCTGTTGATTTTGGGTGCCATGAAAATACTGAAAAGTTAATCAGTTTATGCATTCCTTTTTGTACCCAAATACAAGCCAGCCAGTACGAATATGGTGCCTGTTACAGTCCAGACTCCAATCGGTTCCTGCATGAGTATTGAAGCATAAATGAATCCAAAAATCGGACTCAAAAACAACCAATATGAGGCTTTTGTGCCATTGTGTTTCAGCAGGTAAATCCATGTTTGCACTGCTCCGATAGAGACACCGATTGCCAGCCAGGAAGTTGACAACCAGAATAACGGATTGAAGAGGTTGCTGCCAGGTTTCCAGTAGTATAAAGTGAATGGCAATAGGAATAGTCCTCCGAGCAGGGTCTGCCACCCATTGATGGTCAGCAGGTGCAGCTGATTCCATTTTTTGCGTTGGAAATACAGGGTTCCAGCTGAATAGACCAGCATGCTGGCAAGCAGCAAAGCAATGCCCGAAATGGTGGCATGGCTGCCCTGCAGCAGTGGATAGGCCGCTACTGCAACGCCACAGAAGCCTAGCAGTAGCGAACCGGTGATGCGCAGGCCGATTGGCTGTCGGTTCCACAACAGGCCCACCGTGGTAATGATAACAGGATTGATGGCAACTGCCAGACTGCCCAATCCGGCAGAAACATCTTGCATGGCAATCACGTACATGCCCAGGTAGATGGTGATGTTCATTAACCCATAAATCGCAAGCTGTTTCCACTCTATACCTTGAGGCAGCCGGTTTCGCATGAGCAAGTGTGAGATGAGCAGCATGATACCTGCAGCCATGAAAAAACGAATATTGGAGATGACAAAAGGTTGTGCAACCGTCAAGCCGGATTTGGTAGCTACTGATGCCGATGCCCATAAGGCTGCAAAGACAAGTCCCGTAACAATAAACCCAGTTTGTAAGTTGCGCATCAGCTTATTTTTTCAGCATTTCACGAACTTGGCTGCCATCACCCGTGAGTTGCCAATGACCCAGCGAAACCGGAATATCACCCATGGCATTCATGGCATCAAGGAAAACACGAATGGAGAAGGGTTCTTTTTTGCTTTCTTGTTGTCGCGCCATGGTGGCTATGGCATGAGCTATCAGGTGCTTTCCGGTGATATAGCTCGTGCCATATCCTGGTTGCCGCATGTACAGATGCTGTTCAAAGATGCGCAGTTCCTTCTCCGTTTTCATCCATCCCCTGGGGGTATAATCCATATGGATGTTTCCTGCCTCTTCCATGCTCATGATGTTGGCATGGGCATAGAGTGAACCCAGTCCACGTGCGGCACGCTGGGCTATTAAGATGTAGACGATCTCGCGGCTGCGTGGACTGTCATCATACAATCCGGCATTCATAAAGATTTCCTCCACAGCAGTTGCCATCCCTTCATTCCGGCTATCGAATATGTTGTAAAGGGTGGGTGTGCGTCTGATTTCACAGGGATGCGGTTCCTTGTCCATTTGTGCCAGTTCAAACCAATGGTAGAAATGGGAGAAGAGCGGACGTGGATCCAGGTGGGAAGTGATGTAAAAAAAGTTCCGTTTTTCCTTAGGCACAAAACTTCCCAGATGCTCATCCAGAGCGGGTTTGAAGTAGTCTTTTACAGTAACCATTTCTTCTTTATCAAGGAAATTGAGCAGGCTTTTTGCCGCGTTCTCAGACAGCAGTTTATACGACTCCGGGGAATCCGCTTCAGGAATAGCAGGCAGCTTGCGATTCCGGTGTTCTTCCAGTTTCAATGAAGACCAGGCACGGTCGAGTTCAGTTTTGAGTAGCATCACCTGGTCATCCCAGGAGAGAGGTACCATATGTACATTTTTTTGGTACCAGTTGTAGTTGTCCTTTCCGATGCCTGAAGGCCCAGTTTTAGATGCAGATTTTTCCTCCAGCCACTTGACCAGATCAATGGTAGAAATGATGGCAGTATTGATTAAGTTGCTCAGCTCTTTGTCGCTGCCAACACCAGACTGTGTAAGCAATTCCTTCAGGTCTGTGACCTGTGTTTTGATGTCGCGGATGCCTGCAATCCAGAGCTCACGGGCATTGCCGGTCAGGTTTGTCTTTGCCTGGGCATTCAAAGGAACAATCACTTTCAGGTCGTTCATCAGTCTTATCCGTTCTGTATGGCTCAATGGAAAAGCATAGGTCCACAAATCAGTTATCGCGTGGTGAGTAGGACCTTCATGAGCAGGAACGTCACTTCTTTCCGTAAAGATGGATTTGTAAAATGCAGGATCTCGGCTCCATGGTTTCAACACCCTGAAGTTGAAATCATATCCGTTCATTTCCGCCAGCAGCAGATGCCAGTCAACCTGCTGTTCAACCGGCCATCCTGATGTGTCCATTGACAACAATTGCTGATGTATTTTCCGGAAAGCCGGCATGCGGGCGGTAAATGTTGCCTGGGTGTAGTCAGGTGCTCCGTTTTTCATCGGGGGTGTTTCGAATGCACGCCAGGTTTTATATAAGGCCACCAGCTGGGCATGTCCGTCACCGCGTGTTGAGCCATTTGTCATTGCTGGCAGACTGATCAGCAAGGTAAACAGCAGCGTAAGAAAACGATCTTGCATGGTTGGAGAGAATTAAACTGATGAATGTTAAAGTTCGGTTATTCATGGCATAAATGCGAAACCGCAATCGCAACATAATTCATATTCCATTGTTTTGATTTAAACTCGCTCATGAAATCGCTGTTCATTGTCATTTCCGTTTTGACCGTTATTTTCATCATCTTTCAATCCTTCATCAGCATGGGAACCAACAATACTGAAAAGCAACCCTACACTGTGTTAAAAACAGATGGAGAAATGGAAATAAGACTTTATCCCTCTGTTACCATGGCAACAATTGAATCCACTGCTAAAAATTACAGGGACTTATCCGGAAATGGATTCCGGAAGATTGCTGGTTATATTTTCGGCAACAATGCATCCGGGGAAAAGATTGCCATGACCACTCCGGTTCACATGGATTTTCAAGAAAACGGTTCTTCTATGGCTTTTGTGATGCCCGCCGGTTATGATGAAAGTAATTTGCCCAGGCCCAATGATCCTGCCGTAAAAATAAAAAAGACTGATGTTGAATATGTGGCAGCCCTGCGTTTTGGAGGGTTTGCATCTGATGAAACCATTTCCAGGAACATGAAAAAACTGGAAGAACTGTTGAATCAAAAAGG
>JBDLUZ010000210.1:0-4286 GCA_039805045.1 Bacteroidota bacterium
TGTTTCAAGGCAGCAGGTTTATCCAACATAAATTGGCACAACATGGAAATTTCAGCAGAAGGCGCTTCACTTTTTGAAGAAACACATTGGCAAGATTTGCTAGATTGCGAACCAGTGATTGGTATTTCTTGCACCAAAAAAGATTAAGTTGATTCAATCCTGGTTAACGGATCAAGCACATTTTTTGGGGGATTGCTGATTAGTTAGTGTCTTTGCACTTCACTAATTTCTATATTTTGGATAATTTATATATTGATTTGCTGAAGGCTTTTTTGCCTTCTGGTGTTTTGGATTTTTTTGATGTTACCGGATATGATAAAAAGGGTGATCAGTTAACCATAGATTTAGAAGAAAAGAATGTTTTGCCAGCGCTGTATCGTGATCAGCCATTTCATTCCAAAGGCTTTACACCAGCTATTTGTATTGAGGATTTTCCCATACGAGGTAATAAGGTATTACTTCGGATAAAACGCCGCAGATGGGAACATCAACAGAGTGGAGAGATAATTACACGAGATTGGAACATGGTGCAGAAAGGCACAAAAATGACGGCAGACTTTGCCGCTTTTTTAAAACAGATCCTTGGCTAATACGCCGATTTCCACCCAAACGTTAGCTTCCCTATTTCATTTAGATGGGAAGAAACTCCAACGTCAGTACCGCAACCACTTTTCAGATTTCCAGGAATTTAAACAAAAACATAAGGGAAAGAATTACCTTGTCTTTCCGCAAAATCTAAGTGAAGAACTGAGTATTGACGAAACGGCACTCTCCAATGGAGAGCTATACACGATTGTTACCAGTAAAAAAGCAAAGGGAAAGAAAGGAGCCTTGGTGGCAATGGTGCAAGGTACTATGGCAGACAAGATTACCGATGTACTGCACCAAATACCAGAACGGATGCGGAGAACAGTTCGAGAAGTAAGCGTCGACATGGCGGCACCATTGCACGCAGTGATCAAACGTTGTTTCCCTCATGCACATAGGGTGGTCGATCGGTTTCATGTACAACAGTTGGCCTTTGATGCTGTTCAGGAAGTGCGCATAGCGTTAAGATGGCAAGTATTAGAATCAGAGAATGAAGCCATCGACAGAGCTAAAAAAGAATCAAGAAGTTATCATCAAGAAATCTTATCCAATGGCGACACTCTTAAACAGTTGCTTGCTCGCAGCAGGTACCTCCTCTTTAAACATTCTCGTCTATGGACCGCAGAACAAAAGGAACGTGCAGAACTCCTCTTTGAACGATATCCTCAACTGGAAAAAGCCTTTGGAATAGCCATTGACTTGGGCGATATTTATCGAAAATGCACTTCAAAAGAACAAGCTTTCAAGCAGCTTGCACTTTGGTATAACAAAGTAGAAGAATCCGGCATCACAACCTTTCGGACCGTAGCTAAATCTATTCAATTACACTATATCGACATCCTCAACTTCTTCAACAACAGAACAACCAATGCCGCCGCTGAATCTTTCAATGCAAAAATCAAAGCCTTTAGAACACAATTCAGAGGTGTAAAAGACAAACTATTCTTCCTTTATAGACTAACTAAACTTTATGCCTAAAATAAAAATCCCCCAAGCTTTGGGGTTGATCCATAATCAACTTTATACACATAAAAAAAGCCAGTATTGCTACTGGCTTTTTTGTCGGGAAGACCAGATTCGAACTGGCGACCCCTTGCACCCCATGCAAGTGCGCTACCGGGCTGCGCCACTTCCCGAACGGGTGTGCAAAACTACATGATTTCTTGAAAAAAACACTTAATTTTGACCAATTCATTTCTTATGACGATTCTCGTCCAACAAGTGCTTATTAAAGATATAAACTCCCCGCACAACAATACTGTTCGGGATATCCTCATCCATAACGGTAAAATCCAGCAAATTGCTGAAAATATTACTGTTGCGGCTGATAAAACCATTGCCCCTAATCATTTATCAGTTTCTCCGGGTTGGGTAGATATTTTTGTTTCTGGAACAGACCCGGGATTTGAATTCAAAGATGATCTTGACTCCCTGTCCGCAGCAGCTGCCAAAGGTGGCTTCACCCATGTCTTCCTGACACCCAATACCCAACCGGTTACCCAAAATAAAACAGGTGTTGAATACATTTCCAGACACCAAGCTTCCGTTCCGGTTAAACTGCATCCCATTGGTGCAATATCCAAAAACACCGAGGGAAAAGAACTGACTGAAATTTATGATATGCACCAAAGCGGTGCTATAGCCTTTAGCGATGGCAATAAGCCTGTTCAGTCTGCTGGACTCCTTATCAAAGCACTGCAATATGTTACCGCGTTCAACGGTACCATCATTCAGGTGCCGGATGATAAATCCATTGCTCCACACGGACTCATGAACGAAAGTGTTGTTTCCACGCAAGTTGGATTACCGGGTAAACCTGCTCTTGCAGAAGAAATTATGGTGGCGCGTGATCTTGCCCTGGCTAAATATACGGGTGCACACCTCCACCTCACAGGAATTTCTTTGGCTTCGTCTGTGAGCCTGATCAGCAAAGCAAAAGCAGAAGGCATTCCGGTAACGGCATCAACAACCACGCATCACCTCACCTTTACAGAAAATGATCTCCTGCGTGGCTACAATACCAACCTCAAAGTCAATCCCCCACTCCGCGCTGAAGCCGACAGACAGGCCCTGATAGCTGCCGTTAAAGATGGAACTATCGATATCGTTACCACGCATCACACACCACAGCATACGGATGGAAAAATCTGCGAATTTGAATATGCGGGTTATGGGATGCTCGGACTGGAAGCGGCTTTTGGCGTGCTTCAAAATGCGGGTCTTACTGTAGACGAAATTCTGCAGGTCATCTGTTACAATCCAAGGAAAATATTTAACCTAAATGCATCAATCACTGAAGGTGCTACTGCAGACCTTACCTTCTTCAACCCTGATGAGACTGTAAGCTTCACGGCAGACAACCTTGGCTCCAAATCAAAAAATTGTCCCTATATTCACACCACCCTGAAAGGGCAGGTACTCGGACAAACATACCTTAACCAATCAAACTTGTAAAATGGAACCTAAAAAAGTAACACATCTGATGGCCGGAGGAATCCTGGCTGGTGTTCTAATCTTATATTCAGTAATACTGATTGTTACAGATCAGCTGGCTAACCAATCGCTTACCTGGATCAGCTATGTGTTCATGATAGGACTCCTCATTTACTTTATCAGGGAATTTGGCAAGGCTAATGAAAACAACAAAACTTTTGGTGAGCTTTTTTCCTTTGGCTTTAAAGCCAGTGCTTTTGCCACCATCATCCTGTTGGCTTTCCAGGTGATATTCAACTTGCTTTTCCCTGAAACACAGGAACGTATCATGGAAATTTCAAGAGAGAAAATGGCAGAAGATCCTCGTGTCACCGATGAACAAATTGAAATGGCCCTGTCTTTCACCAAGAAATTTTACCTGGTGTTTCTGATTGCTGGAACCATATTTTCCACACTTATCTTTGGTGCAATCGGCTCACTCATAGGTGCAGCCGTAACCAAAAAGAATCCAACTTCACCTTTCCAAAACCAATAAATGAACATATCGGTCATCATTCCCCTCAAAGATGAAGCAGAATCACTGCCCGAACTGACCTCCTGGATCAAAAGGGTGATGGAATCCAATGCCTACACCTTTGAAGTGATTCTGGTTGATGATGGCAGCAGAGACAATTCCTGGAAGGTGATTACTGAAATTCATGAACAGGATTCCAGGTTCAAAGGGATCAAATTCCGGAGGAATTACGGCAAATCTGCGGCACTCAATGTGGCATTCCAAGAGGCTCAAGGGGATGTGGTTATTACCATGGATGCAGACCTTCAGGATAGTCCGGATGAAATCCCCTCCCTCTACCGCAAAGTGATGCATGAAGGATTTGACCTTGTAAGTGGTTGGAAGAAAAAGCGTTTTGATGTCTCAAAGCCTACAAGCTGGAAGTCATCAAGAATATAGAAGTTTATGGTGAAATGCACCGCTACATACCCGTTTTGGCAAAATGGGCAGGTTTCGGCAAGATTGGTGAAAAAGAAGTAGAACACCGCGCAAGGAAATACGGTACATCTAAGTTTGGATGGGAGCGTTTCGTCAATGGTTTCCTTGATCTTACTACTATCATGTTCATCGGGAAATTTGGGAAAAAACCCATGCAGTTTTTCGGACTGCTTGGCACCTTTTCATTCATGATTGGATTTGCAATTAGCTTGTATTTGCTCGTTTCCAAAATAATAGACTTAGAATTCCCGATAACAAACAGGCCTGCATTTTA
>JBDLUZ010000211.1:0-3880 GCA_039805045.1 Bacteroidota bacterium
CCGAATGGACCAGCTCTGTTCGGACCTCTTCTGTCCTGCATCCAGGCAGCAATCTTGCGTTCACCATAAGTTGTATACATGGCTACCAAGAGTGAAAAAGATATGATTCCACCGATCAGCAAAAGCTTTTCCAGTCCCAGTGAAAGATCTATCGCCAGCATTTCCATATCGATCAATGTTTTTTATCAGTTTTTGCGTACAGCGCACTTGTTGCGGGTCCGTTTACCTGGCTCAAGTCAATTGCAGGATCATTTACCTCACTCACGGCATGAATATCCATCAGGAGTTGTGGCTCTCTGCCACTCATAACTGCTGAAAAAGTTTCAGCTGGTTTGATGGTATGTTCGTAATGTCCCTGAGATATTACTGAATGCCTGTTTACTGGAGCTGCGCCCTCAATGATCCAGTCGCTTGTTTTTTTCTTTTCAAACCTGCATTCATTGCATATCCATTCTTCCACTTCACCCCATTGATCCTTTCTGGCAGTTACACGCAACACTTCTTCACCACGCTGCCAAAGGGTGACTTTTCCACTGCAGCAGCTGCATTCCCTATGCGCCAAAACAGGTTTTGTAAACCATACCCTGTTTTTGAAACGAAAGGTTTTATCAGTAAGTGCGCCAACCGGACAAACATCAATCACGTTTCCAATAAAGTTGTTATCGAGTGATTTTTCAATGTAAGTGGCAATTTCTGCATGGTCTCCCCTGCTCAATACCCCATGAACGCGTTTTTCTGTAAGCTGGTCTGCCGTAAATACACAACGGTAGCATAGAATACAACGCGTCATGTGCAGCTGAATGTATGGCCCGAGATCATGTTTTTCGAAAGTCCTGCGCTTAAACTCGTAACGTGTTCCCTGCTTACCGTGCTCATAACCAAGATCCTGCAGGTGACATTCCCCAGCCTGATCACACACGGGGCAGTCGAGTGGATGGTTGAGGAGTAAAAACTCAACAACACCGTTCCGTGCATCACCAACGCGGTTACTGGTAATATTCTTCACTTCCATCCCATCCATGACACCCGTGCGGCAACTTGCTACAAGTTTAGGCATGGGACGGGGATCAGCTTCGCTTCCCTTGCTTACCTCAACAAGACAGGTACGGCATTTTCCGCCACTGCCCTGCAGTTTTGTATAGTAGCACATTGCAGGGGGCACCACATCACCTCCAATCATCCTGGCCGCCTGCAGTACAGTTGTACCTGCCGGAACATCAATCGTGATGTTGTCGATCGTTACTTTCAGTGTTTTAACTGCTTCGGTCATATAATCCTTTTAACAGGTTCTAATCCTGAGTTATGCTGGAACATGTATTTCATCGGCATAGTGTGCCAATCCGTAGTTCTTGGTCAGACACAATTCCGGATTGTTGATATGCCACTCAAATTCATCTCTGAAATGTCTGATTGCAGCAGCTACCGGCCATGCGGCAGCGTCTCCAAGCGGACAAATTGTATTTCCCTCAATTTTTCGCTGAATATCCCACAACAGATCTATATCACTCATTTCCCCTTTTCCAGTGTCAATCTTATTGAGAATTTTTTCCATCCATCCTGTTCCTTCCCGGCAGGGTGAACATTGTCCACAGCTTTCGTGTCTGTAAAACCTTGCCAAAGTGAGCGTATTTTTAACAATACACTGGTCTTCATCCAGCACTATGAAACCACCTGATCCCATCATGGAACCAGTGGCAAATCCGCCATCAGCAAGGCTTTCATAATTCATGTAACGTGTTTCACCCTTTGCCGTCTTCAGCAGCAAATTTGCAGGGAGGATGGGAACCGATGATCCGCCTGGAATACAGGCTTTCAGTCTTTTACCGTTGGGGATTCCACCACAGTACTCCTCGCTGAAGATAAACTCCTCCACGGAGATGGTCATGTCAATTTCATAAACCCCTGGCTTATTGATATTGCCGCAAGCAGAAATCAGCTTGGTACCTGTTGACCGTCCCACTCCAATTTTAGCATATTCCTCGCCACCCATATTGAGAATGGGAACTACAGCAGCAAGGGTTTCGACATTGTTCACCACTGTAGGGCAATCCCACAAGCCCTTGATGGCCGGAAACGGTGGCTTGATTCGTGGATTACCACGTTTGCCCTCGAGTGACTCTATCAATGCCGTTTCTTCACCACAGATATAGGCTCCAGCACCGCGTTGGACGTATATTTCACAATCAAATCCTGAACCGAGGATGTTTTTCCCAAGAAAGCCCTGCTGTTTTGCTTCAGCGATTGCCTGCTCAAGGATACCAACGATCCAAGCATATTCTCCACGGATATAGATGTAAGTTCTGTTACTACCCAATGCAAATGAAGAAATAATCAATCCCTCTATAAGCAGATGAGGCAGGAACTCCATCAAGTACCTGTCTTTGAACGTACCGGGCTCAGACTCGTCTGCATTGCATACCAGGTAACGTGGAACACCTTCAGGCTTCGCGAGAAAACTCCATTTCATACCTGAAGGGAAACCTGCACCACCTCTTCCGCGCAAACCACTCTTCTTGACTTCCTCCACAATAGCACCGGGTTCCATTTTCAATGCCTTCTCCACAGCAGCATAACCACCCTCCCTTCTGTAAACATCGAAGTGACGAATCCCTTCTATGTGCGCCTTTTCAAGTAACAGTTTTTTTGACATGTTTTATTGTGCTTTTCCGTTCTTGTTATTAATTGTTGCGACATGCATTGATTATTGCATCCACTTTTTCTGGGGTAAGGTGCTCTTTGTAATGCATACCCAGCTGCATCATGGGCGCGTAACCACAGGCACCCAAGCACTCTACTGTCTTTAAAGTAAACATACCATCGGCAGTAGTCTCTCCAACTTTAATGTCAAGTTTTTGCTTGATGTAAGTGATGATATCATCGCTACCCCTGAGCATACACGGACCTGTATGGCAAACTTCGAACACGTGCTTTCCTACTGGCTTGAGGTTATACATGCTGTAGAATGTTGCTACCTCATACACTTCAATAGACTCTACACCCAGCAGGGATGCAACATAGTCCATTGTCTCGGGACTCAGCCACCCCCCAAATTCTTCCTGAGCGAGGTGTAACAAAGGTATCAGTGCACTCTTTTGCTTTCCTTCCGGATAGCGATCAATCATGGCCTGTACCTCTTTTAATTTATCTTCTGAAAACTTGATCATTTGCTATTGATTTAAGCGTCCATTTCACCGGCAATCAGGTTAAGGCTACTCAGTGTAACAATCGCATCACTGAGCATGGTATCCTTAACAATCTCGGAATAGGCCTGGTAATATATAAAGCAGGGCCTCCTGAAATGCAGCCTGAAAGGTGCACGACCACCATCACTGATGAGGTAAAAGCCCAGTTCTCCATTTCCACCTTCCACTGCATGATAAACCTCTCCTACGGGTATTTCTGTTTCACCCATTACAATTTTAAAATGGTAGATAAGTGCTTCCATTTTAGTGTAGACATCAGCCTTCTCAGGCAGGTAATAAGCGGGGGTATCAGCATGGTATACATCAGCTTCAGTACCCTTGAAGTCCTGAACCTTTTGGTATGCCTGGCGGATGATGCTGAGGGATTGCCAAATTTCTTCGTTACGCACCATGAAACGGTCATAGTTGTCACCCGTTGTTCCTACAGGGATGATGAAATCAAAATCCTCATAAGACGAATAAGGTGCATGAACACGTACATCATAGTCAATACCTGCAGCACGTAAATTTGGACCAGTAAAACTGTAATTGAGTGCACGTTCGGCAGAAATAGCACCCGTTCCCTGTGTCCGCTCAATGAAAATCCTGTTCCGGGTGAAAAGATTTTCAAATTCTTTCCATACGCCGGGGAATTCTTCCAGGAACTTTTCCAACTTGCGGAATGCTGTATCAGAAAA
>JBDLUZ010000212.1:0-3879 GCA_039805045.1 Bacteroidota bacterium
TCTACGCTTTCATAAACCTCTTGATGCTGTTCTATGCATCATCCATACATGCCCAACAGCACCAGTTGCAATTTCCTTTTATTCCCAAATCATGGGATGAAGGCATGCCCTTGGGCAATGGCATGTTGGGTGCATTGGTTTGGCAAAAAGGGGATGCTGTGAGGGTTTCGCTCGACCGGGCAGACCTCTGGGATGAGCGGCCGATGAAGGGCTTGCACCGCTCGGAGTTCAGCTATGCCTGGGTGCACCAACAGGTTTTGAAAGGCGATTACAAACCGGTACAGGACTATTTCGATGCACCATACGACCGCGAGCCGGCACCCACTAAAATTCCCGGTGCTGCATTGGAATGGAGGGGGATGGATATGCAAGCGGAAGAATCGACTACCCTCAACCTGAAAAATGCACTTTGCACCATCAGCTGGGTAGACGGACAAAAAATGGAGTTGTTTGTGAGTGCGGTCAGTTCATTTGGATTGTTCAGGCTGAATGCCAAAAACGCGGCAAGTATACAACTGGTCCCGCCGCAATATGCAGGGAAGGCAACTCAAGGCGGTGATGTTGTTGGTGGTGACGACCTTACAAGGTTGGGATACACCATGGGAAAAATACAAGAAAGCGCTAAGGGCATCAGCTACGAACAACAGGGCTGGAACAACTTTCGCTACCGCGTCACCATCCGTTGGCGAGACCTGAAAAACGGAACAAGGGAAGGTATTTGGAGCATCAGCAGCACAACTGATCCCAAAGGGTTCAAGGAGCATGATAGCCTACAGTTAGACAGGGAGTTGAACAAGGGATTTGATGCGCAGTTCAAAAAACATGAAAGTTGGTGGGCCGCCTATTGGGCCGCTTCAGCCATCCAGATTCCAGACCAGCAATTGCAGCGCCAGTATGAACTGGAGATGTACAAATTCGGATCTGCTGCCCGGGAAAATGCACCACCCATATCCCTGCAGGCGGTTTGGACAGCCGACAATGGCAGGATACCACCATGGAAAGGGGACTATCACCACGACCTTAATACTGAACTCAGTTACTGGCCGGCCTATACATCGAATCACCTGGATGCCGCCAGGGGATACCTGAATCATTTGCAGCAGAATAGCGACAATTACAGGAAATATACAAAGACCTATTTTGGTGTAGAAGGACTCAACGCGCCGGGAGTAACTACGTTGAAAGGCACGGAAATGGGCGGATGGATACAATATGCCCTCTCTCCCACTGTTAGCGCCTGGTTGTCTCACCACTTTCACCTGCAGTGGAAATACAGCATGGACAAATCTTTCCTGACAACCATTGCGTATCCCTGGGTGAAAGAGGCGGCAACCTATCTTGAAAACATCACCTATATTGATTCAGCTGGATATCGGCGTCTTCCAATCAGTTCGAGTCCTGAAATCCACAACAACTCCATCAAAGCCTGGTTCTTGACCAATACCAACTACGATTTGGCCCTGATGCATTCCTGCTTCGAACACGCTGCTGAAATGGCTGCTGCGGCCGGACTAACGAAGGATGCTGAACATTGGAAAAAGACCTCAAGAAGTCTGGAAGAACCTATCCTAAGCGAAATGCATGAGCTGATGTTTGCCAAAAAATATCCTTATAATGAATCCCACCGGCATTTTTCACACCTGATGGCCATTTATCCGCTTGGGTTGATCAAATGGGAAGAAGGCTTAGCTCAGCAACAAATAATCGAGGCATCATTGAAGCAACTAGATAGCATTGGTCCCTCCCAATGGGTAGGCTATTCCTATGCCTGGCAAGGGAATTTGAAGGCGAGGGCACATGATGGTGCAGGGGCTGCCAAAGCATTGAAAATCTTTGCTGAAGCCTTCTGCCTGCCCAATAGTTTTCATGTTAACGGAGACCAGAGTGGGAAGGGCTATGCCAATGCCCGTTACAGGCCATTCACGCTGGAAGGCAATTTTGCTTTCGCGTCCGGCATACTGGAGATGCTGATTCAATCGCATGCCGGTTATATAGAAATCATGCCTGCTATTCCGAATGAATGGAAAGATGTTTCATTCCGTAAACTTCGAACCGAAGGAGCCTTTCTTGTGGATGCGGAAAAGCAGAACGGACACCTCACCAAAATCAGCGTAACTGCTGAAAAAGGCGGATTGATGAAGCTGAAGCTCAATCATACCAAGTTTGGTTATGCTGTTAAAGGCATAGTGGGCAAACCGATTTTGCGTAATGATATCCTGGAAGCAGACATGCAGCCTGGATCAACCCTGGAGATTAACCTGGAGTATTGAAAATCACCAACTGATCACTTCCAATCCCTGGCCACTTCACCGTGGTAAATCACATCAAGCCCTTGTTCTTCTTCTTCCGCTGTTACTTTTACGCGGGTAATCTTGTTGATGAGTATCAGCATACCATAAGTGAACAGGTAAGCGTATATCGAGGTGGCCACAACGGCAATCAACTCCTTGAAAAAGAAATCCGTTCCACCGAAAAGGAGTCCGTCTGCGCCATTCGGATTGATCGCCTTGGAACCCAGTACACCCAACAAAACTGTACCGATGACACCACCAACACCATGCACACCCCAAACATCCAATGCATCATCCCATCCCATCTTGTTTTTCAATTTCACCGCCCAATAGCAAACAACCGAGCCCAGGATGCCAATGATAAACGCCGAAGCATAGGTTACGTAACCGGCTGCAGGCGTCACTGTTGCCAATCCCGCTACGGAACCGGTCAACAATCCTACGAAAGTCGGCCTCTTATGCTCGCCAAACCATTCGATACACATCCAGGTAACGGCACCCACAGAAGCAGCCAAATCCGTATTGATGAAAGAAAGGGCCGTGATTCTATTCACATTCAGTTCACTTCCAGCATTGAATCCATACCAGCCGAACCAAAGCAATGCCGTACCGATAGCCACGAGAGGAAGGTTGTTCGGACGGTCATGCTTAACCCTGCGTTCCCCTACATAAATAACTGAGGCCAACGCAGCGAATCCTGCTGTAGCGTGCACCACAATTCCTCCTGCAAAGTCAAGAACGCCCCATTTAGCCAAGAGGCCATTACCCCAAATCATGTGTGCGAAAGGATAGTATACGAGGATTTGCCAGAAGGTCAAGAAGATAAAGAAAGCCTTGAAGGTGATGCGGTTGGCAAAAGCACCTGTGATCAATGCCGGTGTGATGATCGCAAACATCATCTGGTAGGCGATGAAGACGATTTCAGGGAAAGGCTTCGATTCGGAATAAAGTGTATCTGGTGTAATGCCTGCATAAAATGCCTTATTGAGATCCCCTATGATTTGACCTTCACCACCACTGAAACAAAGGGAATAACCGAAGGCGTACCAGAGGACGGAAGTCCATCCCATCGATACGAAACTCTGTATCATTACATTGAGGATATTCTTTTTGCATGCCAGTCCGCCATAAAAAAAGGCGAGTCCAGGCGTCATGAGCATTACAAGGCTCGTACAAACGATCATAAAGACCGTTAGACCTACATCGATCATAATCAGTTGTTTTGGAGTTTTGGGTCTGCAAATATCGCATTTTTTTATAAACTCAATGTTAACTGACGGATATATTGAATTTTTTTAGCTAAAACAACTGATTTGTTATATATATTATTTTTTTTAATATGTTTTATTGTGCCGCAATCTTAGGCCTTCTTGTGCTTCTTAAAGAAAGTGAAGGAATGAATCAGCGGGGCAAGAATCATTACCGCCAAAATGAGCATGAAGGTGATAAATATCCATTTCCCCTGAAGCAGGATGGCGATAATACCTTGCAGCAATCCACCATATAACCAGTACTTGCCAGCGAGACTGTGCGTGTACTCCCAATTTTGCTCATCCTCCAGCGTCCAGGGCAGTCGGAAGCCTGCCAT
>JBDLUZ010000213.1:0-5139 GCA_039805045.1 Bacteroidota bacterium
AGGGAGATTTTTTTGTGGATTCTTAACCTCCTCGCCAAAATTAATAGTCTGCTGATACCCCCCGTAAGTGAATGAAACCGCTATAAGGGCCAGTCCGAAAGACTTGACATAATCCATGAAACTGAAATCACCCTGAGGGATACTGACCACTGATGAAGTGCCGGCAACCGGAAAGAAAATGGCGGACACAATCAGCAGGATCATGGAAATTTTGATGAGCATGAGCACATTCTGGGTGGTGGAACTCATACGCAACCCAAGCAGGTTGATTCCGTAAAAAATGACGATAGCTGCCATGGCTATCAAAGCTTTAACGAAGTCTGCCGCAGGCTTGTCAAAGATAACCTGACTGATATATTCGCTGCCTATCAATGCAACACCTGAAAGGGATGCAGCATTGGAAATGAGGATGATACAATTGACAGCAAAAGCAATAGAGGGATGATAACAAGTGGCAAAAATCTTGTAATACCCCCCCGTAATCGGATAACGGGAACCGATTTCTGCGTAAGTAAGTGCGCCGCATAGCGCGATGAAACCGCCAACAATCCAGCTGATAAAAAACACATTGGGCGTGATGGCTGCACGTGCGGAATCAGATGCCGTTCGGAAAATACCCATGCCGATCACCAATCCAATGACGATCATGGTAAGGTCAAAAAGGTTGAGTTGTTGTTTGGGTTTGTTCATGGGGGTAAGTTAGAAAAAAAAGGGACAGCATTAATCCACAAGCTGTTGAAAAGAAAAAATTAAAGGCATCGGATTTGCGCCATCTTTGCTTTGCATTACGGTTGATTCCGCCACACGGAATCATTAAAAGGGAAGTCCGGTTATTTTTTCCATCCCGGCGCTATCCCCGTAGCTGTAAAAACCATCCCGCCCCAGGCGGAACCATTTCCAACACAAGCCACTGCGCAAGCGGGAAGGCGGAAAAGGGGTTGAGCCAGAAGACCTGCCTGATGCAACATTTATTAATCAGGGCTTTCGGGAGAAAAGCTGGGATGAATTTTCTGCTTTAGCAGTCAACCATTTCTGTATTATCCGAAGGTTCATAGTAAAAAACACTATGACCAGAACTTTCATGCATTCCATTTTTAGCTTGCTCCTTGCAACAGCAACCTACGCTCAAACTGATTCAACGCTATCTCTGGATGAGGTTGTTGTTACAGCCAATAGATTCCCGCAAAAGCAGATGAGCACAGGCAAGGTGATGACAGTCATCAGCCGCAATCAAATTGAATCAGCAGGAGTAAACACCCTGGGTGAATTACTCGGCAGACAATCAGGCATCACAGTCATCGGGGCCGCTAACGCGCCAGGAACAAACAATGATATCTATGTAAGAGGAGCTGCAACCGGCAATACGTTGATATTAATTGATGGCATGCCCGCTTCCGACGTGTCTACTATCAGAGGAACATTTGACATCAACTTCCTTCCGCTGGGAGAAGTTGAACGCATTGAAGTGGTTAAAAGCGGACAATCAACACTATATGGTTCTGATGCAGTTGGTGGGGTAATCAACATCATAACCAGAAAAGATCAGTCAAAAAAAATAACAAGTCATGGCGGTTTTTCAACAGGATCCTTTGGCACCAATCAGGTCGACGCATCCCTGACCACCCGCTCAACAAAAGGCAGTCAACTCAAACTGCAATACAGCAGGATGAACACATCAGGTTTCTCTGCAGCACTGGATACCACCGGCAAGAACGGTTTTGATAAAGATGGTATGAATTCGCAGTTTTTCCTGGCACATTTCCAAACCTCCAACCAGAAAAAACTGGTTTGGATGGCGGGTACGCAGCTGAGCAATTACAAAGCAGCACTTGACAACAGTGGATTCCAGGATGCACGTGATTTTACCGTGACGAATAAGAACCTGCAGGCTAATACCGGATTAAAGCTGCAATTAAAACGCGGCATGCTTCATGCCAACTTCAATATCAACAACAGCAAAAGGGATTACCTCGACGACTCCCTGCACCTGAATGGATTTGCCAAGTTCGTCTCCTCTCAATATGCCGGAAATTCATCTTTTGCTGAACTCTATGGCAACTTTGAACTCGGAAAGGGTATGCAACTTTTCGCTGGCGTTGATAACCGCTGGTTTAACACGCGGCAAAATTATTTGTCTGTTAGTGATTTTGGCACATTTGAGACAGCACTGGCAGCAGATTCCGCCCGGGTCAGGGTAAGCAGTGCTATGGTTTCAATGGTTTGGAACAGTAAAAAGGGACTTCAGCTTGAAACCGGTGGCAGATTCAATATCCATAGTCAATATGGCAATAATTTCACCTACACCTTTAACCCTTCCTGGGTAATCAATAAGCATTTTAAAATTGCCTATAACCTGTCATCCGCATTCAAGGCGCCTACCCTTTACCAACTGTATGATGGTTTTTCCGGTCAACGCAACCTTGTTCCAGAAACAGCTGTAACATCAGAGCTTTCTTTGGCATTCACTGGGTCTCCGGTTTTCAATGCAAGAGCAACAGCTTATGCCAGAAAAATCCGCAATGGCATTGATTTTGATTATGTCAACTACCGGTATTTCAACTACAATGCACAAAGTGACCGCGGACTGGAACTTGAAGCTGGCATTCAAAAAGGGAAATGGGATACGCGCCTGAATTTTACCCTTATTAAAGGCACCGTTACCACAACCAATTTTGTGTATGACCCTAACAACTATGTTTACACAGCAAAGGGAGACACTACCTACAGCAGCCTGTTCCGCGTACCGGCCACGTCCATCAATTTTTCAAGTAGTTACCGCTTGAATAAACGTATAAGTCTGACACTAAACCAGCGACTTGCAGGCAAACGGTTTGAACCCGTTTTTGGAGGCAGTCCGGTTCTGTTGAAAGCATACCAAACCACAGACCTCTTTGCTCAGCTAAAGATTGGCAAAAAACTCAGGCTTTATGGGTCACTCAAAAATATCTTCAACCAAGATTACCAGGAAGTACTGGGCTATGCGGCAAGAGGCAGAAACTACACAATCGGACTGCAGTGGTGATGGCAATGAACCTCAATAATGACATTTCTGTTGGCAATACAACGGGTAGAATCTGATAATTATGATTAACTTGTTGTATTGTTAACAGACTGCCATGACTTTAGATGAAATACTTACGGTTACCTTCACACTCTTCGCGGTCATTGATATCATCGGATCTATTCCATTGCTGCTGTCTCTGAAAGAAAAAATGGGTGGCATCCATGAAAGAAAAGCCAGCCTTGTTTCTGGAGCACTCATGATATTCTTCCTTTTTGTTGGCGAAAGTTTTCTGGGAATCCTGGGTGTTGATGTAAAATCATTTGCGGTAGGTGGGTCTATTGTTATATTTATACTCGGACTCGAAATGGTGCTTGGCATTGAGTTTTTCAAGGGCGATGCAGACCCGAAATCAGGTACCGTTGTGCCCATAGCTTTCCCGCTTATCGCAGGATCTGGTACACTCACTACGATAATATCGTTGAGGTCAAGCTATGCAGAATGGCCAATTTTAATCGGGATCCTTATCAATGTGGTTTTCGTTTACCTTGTGCTGCATTCCCTTGATTTCATTTCAAGATTGCTGGGAAAGGCAGGTATGCTCGCCATCCGTAAATTCTTTGGCGTCATCCTCCTGGCAATTGCCGTGAAAATATTTGCAGGGAATGTAGGCGGATTGATCAGGTAAAGAAAAAAATCGTAAATTATACCTTCAACATCTTATATGAAAAGTAAAATATTAACCGCACTGATTGCAGTGACCGCTTTGATTTGGTTATCCTGGAGCCCTGAATCAAACAAACGCAAATTACCACAGGCGGCTGATATCATCAGCTGTATGGAAAGCGATGCTGTTCAGGAGTATATCAAACGCTGGCATTAAACAACTGGCAAGCACAGGGAAAAAGAATCACCTTCCCTGCAGCTGACGGGAAAGATGCTCAAGGATATTATATCGCATCAAATAAAAAGAGTAAAAAATGGCTTATTGTGATTCAGGAATGGTGGGGATTGAATGACCAGATCATGGCTGAAGCAGATAAATATGCTGCGTCTCTCGGTGATTTCAACGTCCTTGCTGTTGACTTGTTTGATGGCAAAGTAGCGGCTACTCCAGACAGTGCCATGAAATACTCGAGGGGAGCAGACCCTGCCAGGATTGCGACTATCATCAAAGCAGCCATCACGCAAGCCGGACAAGACGCTGGCATCTATTCGGTGGGATGGTGTTTCGGCGGCATGTGGAGTTTACAAACAGCAATTCTTGCAGGCAAACAGGCCAAAGGAACAATCATGTTTTACGGCAGACCTGAAACAGATAATGAAAAGCTGAAAACGATACAGTGTGATGTGTTGGGCTTTTTTGGCAACCTAGACAAGTCGCCTTCCCCTGAGATGGTCAATGCATTTGAAAAAAGCATGGCAGATCTTGGAAAACCACTCGTAACCCACAAGTATGAAGCAGGTCATGGGTTTGCCAATCCAAGTAACCCCCGCCACAATGCCGAAGCCACAGCAGACTCCTACAGCAAAGCCATTGCCTTCCTGAAAACACATTGATCATATTGACTGAAATAAATTAAAACATCCGCATAAAATGTCAGATGCCATTCATCCGAATTTCATCAAATATTGAAAAAATATCAGTAAATTCCGTCACCATTTGACGATTATGAAACGTTTGGCTTTCAGGATGAACCTCTTCCCGGGGATGGAGGAAGAATACAAAAGAAGACATGATGCAATCTGGCCGGAACTGGTTGGACTACTTCGGGAAAAGGGAATATCTGATTACTCCATTTTTCTTGATGAAAGAACCGGGCATCTTTTCGGCGTACTCTGTGTTACTGACTCGTTGCGTTTGGATGAACTGCCTGAACAACCGGTGATGCAAAAATGGTGGACCCACATGAAAGACATCATGGAGACTCATGCAGACCATTCACCAGTGAGTATCCCGCTGCAGGAAGTCTTTTATATGCCATAAAAGAACATGAATACGACTGATAAAAGGAAAGTAGCCATCGTAACCGGCGCGGGACAGGGTATTGGTCTGCGCATCTGTGAAATGCTGGCAGCATCCGGAAAACATGTTTTACTGAACGATATCAATCCCGAACTCTGTCAGCTTGCAGCTA
>JBDLUZ010000214.1:0-3841 GCA_039805045.1 Bacteroidota bacterium
GAAAAAATATTGGGCATCGATAAAGCCAATGGGGAGAAAGTGCGGTTGATGCAATCCCGTTTATTGGGACCGCAGATTGGAAAATGGGGACAGCTACAGGAATGGATGGAAGACTGGGATGATTCCACCGACCATCACAGACACAATTCACACATGTTTGCGGTACATCCCGGACGCCAAATTGATCCGCTTAACACCCCCAATTGGGCTGAGGCTGCCAAAAGATCCATGATTGCCAGGGGCAATATCAGCACCGGTTGGAGTTCAGCCTGGAAAATGAATATCTGGGCCCGTCTGCATGAAGGCAATCGGGCGCATGACTTTGTCAGGGAGTTGATCAAACCAGTAAATCCGGCCATTTCATCTGGAGAACTGAGTGGTTTGTATCCCAATTTGTTCGGTGCCCATCCCCCTTTCCAGATGGATGCAAACTTTGGTTACACAGCAGGTATCGCTGAAATGCTTTTGCAAAGCCAAAATGGGGTCATCCATTTGTTGCCTGCGCTTCCATCCATTTGGGAGCAAGGAAAGGTTGAAGGATTGAAAGCACGAGGCAATGTGCTCGTGTCCATGGAGTGGAAAAAGAATGAACTTGTCCGGGTGAATTTGAATGCCCAGAAAAATGGTGAGCATACCCTGCATTATAAGGGTAAAACAGTCAAGGTGAAAATGAAGGGTGGTGTAATTTATCATTTTGATGGAAACCTGAAACTGCAATAAATTCAGTTGCCAATAAATAATGCTGTCGTCAATCATCAATACATCAACATGAAAAAAAGTTTTCTTATTTGGACACTCATCGCCCTAGTGTCTTTTGTCAAAGCACAAAACATCAACAGCGGTCAATCCATAAGTGGCATATATCCAGCCTTGGCCTATTACAACAACGAGGGCGAGTGTGGCACAGGTGCTGTAGTGCCCTGGGCAGGAAAGCTTTGGGCTATCAGTTACGGTCCACACCTGCCATTTGGCTCATCCGATAAACTCTATTCTTTTTCGCCAACATTGCAACAGACGGTAAGGCCTGAAAGCATTGGTGGTACGCCCGCAAACAGGATGATTCACCGCGAAAGCAACCAGTTGTTTATTGGCCCCTATGCCATCGATGCCCAGGGGAATGTCCGGGTTATCCCTTATGAAAAAATGCCAGGCAGGCATACCGGCATCGCCAGAAGCACTACTGATCCTGCAAATAAATTGGTTTTTGCTACCATGGAAGAAGGATTCTATGAAGTTGATGTGCATACACTTGATGTAAAATTGCTTTTCAAGGATGGTAATGTGATGAGGAAGGAAGGTGCAAAGTCTCATGAGAGTGAGTTGTTGCTAGGTGTTCATGGTAAAGGTTTTTATTCAGGTCAAGGGGTTTATGTTTATTCCAATAATGGAGAGGCCGGCGAGCGGGCGAGGGTCGATCCCAAAATTGAAGCAGGCTCATTGTCTGAGTGGGATGGCAAATCGTGGAAATTGATTCGCAGAAATCAATTTGTGGAAGTGACTGGTCCGGGTGGTATTGAAGGGAATAAGCATCCCGATACCGATCCAATCTGGGCAACTGGGTGGGACCATAAATCAGTTATCGTGGCCACAAGAGACCATGGTAAATGGACTTTCTTCAGGATGCCCAAAGCATCCAACAGTTACGACGGTGCGCATGGTTGGAATACAGAATGGCCTAGAATTCGTAATGTTGGAACGGATAAAAAACCGGATTACCTCATGACCATGCATGGTATGTTCTGGAGTTTCCCCGGAAACTTCACTTCACTTACCGCAAAAGGTATCAGGCCAAGGTCAGCTTACCTTAAAGTGATTGGTGATTTTACCCGTTGGAACAACCAACTGGTTTTTGGTTGTGATGACGCAGCAAAAAGTGAATTTCTCAACAAGCGAAAAGAAAAAGGCGGCATCCTTGGTCCGGGTCAATCCAATTCCAACCTCTGGTTTACCTCAACAGGTATGCCAGATAGTTTGGGATCTACAGCTGCGCAGGGATCTGTCTGGTACAATGAACAAGTAAAAGCAGGAGCCGTTTCAGAACCCTTTCTGTTTGCTGGGTGGAACAAGCGGACGGTTCTTTTGAAAAACCATGGCAAAGAGCAGATTAGCATCACATTGGAAGTGGATAAGCTGGGTAATGGCGTATGGCAAATGTTGAAAAAGCTTGCGCTTCCTCCTGCTGGGTCAGTGGTTATTCCTTTTTCGATTGAAACTCCTGGAGAGTGGATAAGGGTGAAGTCTGATCAAGCTGCTGTTGTTTCCGCCTCATTTGTTTACGGCAACAGCAAAGCTTTTGCTCCCAGATCTTTGGCACTGATGAATGGACTGAGCTCGCCTGCAGATCATAAAAGTATGGTTGGTCTGATGCTCGCACTCGGAGAGGATAAAAGAAAGCTAGGCATTCTGGCCAATGTATCATCACATGGTTCAACTCAAGCCACAGGATATTATGAAATGGACAGCCTCATGAGGATTGTTCCGGTTTCCGATACTGCCGCTGCAAACATGATCAGTGGGAAAGTGAGCATCCCTGCACAAGTTGTAACCATGGAACCTGCATCTGTTTTATTGGTTGATGGGGCAGGACGCAGGTGGAGGTTACCCAAAGGTGATGATCTTTATAAGGGGTTGACAGATCAACAAACATTGCGCATCTGCAGGGAAGTGGCAACTGAAAGAGACCTGTTCAATTGCGCTGGTACCTTCTATGAACTGCCATCTGAAAACGCGGATGGCTTTGCCAAGATCAGGCCAGTCACAACACACGGATTGCGAATCAATGATTATGCATCTTTCAGAGGAATGTTGGTGATGACTGGCATTAATCCGGAAAAGGTTGCTGCAAACAATCATATTTTTGTTTCGGCAGACAAGCAGGCAGCGGTTTGGGCAGGTGTGATTGATGACCTCTGGAATATGGGTAAGCCAACAGGTAAAGGTGGCCCCTGGTTAAACAGTGCCGTGAGCGCAGGTGTTACTTCAGATCCTTACCTTTTAGGTGGTTACGACAAACGCAGTGTGGCCTTGTCTCACCAGTCTTCATCAGCGATTGATTTCACCATCCAGCTGGATGCAACGGGTGATGGGGTTTGGTATGATTACAAAACGATGTCTGTTCCAGCAGGCAAAACCATCCAACATCAATTTCCTGATCAGATTCAGTCAAAATGGATCCGCCTGGTCATTAATCAAAGTGCTACAGTTTCAGCACAATTTGATTATAAGTAAATCAGTTTGAGATTGATTAATTTCAAGGATTAATTTGAATACTAGACCGATGAAATCAATCTTCTCAAAGGCACGGTTGGTTGCCGTATTTTCCATAGTGCTGTCTACTCAAGTGCACGGTCAGGAAATTTATGTTTCACCTACTGGTAATGACAATGCTTCCGGAACAAGAGAAAAGCCTGTGGCAAGTTTCGCCAGGGCACAGGAAATGGTGCGTAAATCTGTTGCTTCAACTGCAAAAGTCATTTTTTTAAAGGGTACCTATTACCTGCCCGAAACAATAAAATTTACGGCTGACGACAGCAAATCATCTGTTGTTTACATGGCCGAAAAAGAAGGGTCTGTTGTGATCAGTGGTGGCAAACAACTGCAGTTACAATGGACTAAATCTGCAAGGGGTTGGTATACGGCAGCCATTCCTTCTGGTAATACCATTGATCAGTTGTATATAAATGGTGTGAGGCAGCGCATGGCCCGCTTTCCGAATGCTGTGGAGGGGAAAAATGTTTTTGACACATGGGATTTGAGCCATAGCATCAAAGTTGATTCAGTACGTGACCCGCTAAGAAAAGAAAGAGTTGCCCAATGGAAAGATCCTGCAGGCGGATATATT
>JBDLUZ010000215.1:0-3833 GCA_039805045.1 Bacteroidota bacterium
GAACTGATGAAGGTTTACAGGCAGGTGCCGGCAGACCTGGTGAATATCATTGAGTATAATCCCATTGATTTCGCAAGGTTTAAGAAGCCGTCAGAAGAAAAAACAGCAGCCTTTATGCAGTTCCTGGATAAAAACAGGGTAAATACAAGGTTGAGAAAAAGTCGCGGTAAAGATATTGATGCCGCATGCGGACAACTTGCCAATAAGTAGCAGGCAATAGGTGTCTTGTTTTCAAAGGCATCATGATAAAGTGCATTACGTTAATCCCTGTTGAAAAACAGTAAATCAGCAACATGAAAAGAACAGACAATTTTGACAAGTTCGCTTCCCGGAAGAAGAACAGCGCTATCAAGGAAGAATTTAGACAGGAGAAAAAGAAATTCAAAAAAGAGCGGTCGGAAGCCATTGAAAAGAAAAAACTGGAACTCCGTGCAGCCCACGCTGGCACTAGCTCAAAACCACACCAACACCAGGTAGTAAAGAAAACAGGCAGGCCTTCCGAAAACGACCACCGCGCACCAATTACAGTGCGCAAGGAAGATAAATCCATGCCTTTAAACAAATATGTAGCACATTGTGGTGTCTGCTCCAGGAGAGACGCTGTAGAACTCATTAAAGAGGGCAAGCTTAAAGTAAATGATGTTATTGTTACAGAACCGGGCTTTAAAGTTGAGCCCAATGCACTGGTAACTTTTTCAGGTAAACGTATTTTCCCAGAGAAAAACCTGGTTTACATCCTCCTGAATAAACCCAAAGATTACATCACCACTTCTGAAGATCCCGAAGGCAGGAAAACGGTGCTGGATCTTATTAGGGGGGCAACCATCGAAAGGGTATTCCCAATTGGCCGACTTGACCGGAACACTACAGGTGTTTTGTTGCTTACCAATGATGGCGATATGACTCAAAAGCTATCTCACCCTTCTCATGAAGTTCGTAAAATATACGAGGTGAAGCTGGATAAACCACTGGGTAAACTTGATTTTGAGCGGGTGCTACGCGGACTTGAACTGGAAGATGGTTTTGTGAGAGCAGATGCATTGGCATACTCTGACCCCAAAGATAAATCTATCATAGGCATTGAATTGCACAGCGGAAGAAACAGGATTGTGAGAAGGATCTTTGAATCACTTGGGTATGATGTCCGTAACCTAGACAGGGTTATGTTTGGCAACCTTACCAAGAAAAATGTAGAACGCGGCAAATGGCGGTTTTTGAACGAGAAGGAAATCAGGTTGCTTAAATTCATGAACAGTTCTTTCATAAAAAAGTCAGATGCTTCTCTGGTACCGCAAACCAGTCGTTTTGAAGATTATGATGAAGTGCCGGAATTGGAATTACCTAAGGCCACCTCTCCTGAGCCGGAAAAAAAGAAGCCTGCAATGCGTCAGCGCAAAACACTTGATGGAAAGAAAATTTTGCAAGTAAATCCCAATAAGCCAGCTGGTCCTAAAACACTTAAATTGTCTGGAAAGCAGCCTTCAACAGGCAGGCAACAGACAGAGCAGCGTCCCAGACCTGATTTTGAAAACAAAACAGATCAGGTTATTAAAAAATGGGAGGACAGGGTTGGTAAAGATGGTGGAAATGCCAGCTGGGGCCAGACACCCCGCCAAGGGAAGCCGTTTGCCGTAAAGCGCCAGGATGAGGCACCAGACAGGGCAAAAAATTTTACCGTAAAAGGTAAAAGCAGTGCGGGCAAATCTTTTCCAGTCAAAAAAAGAGATGATGGAAACAAGCCCTTTAAACCAACCCGAACCAAACGTTACTGATCATGCACGCAATGCCTCAATTGATTTACAGTGATGAAAACCTGCTGGCAGTGAACAAGCCATCAGGTTGGTTGTCTATCCCCGATCGACATGATGCTGAACTGCCATCCGTCAGGAAATGGCTGGAGGGGAAAGGCGAAAAAATATTTATAGTGCACCGCATTGATAAAGACACCAGCGGTTTGATGTTGTTAGCCCGCAATGAGGTTTCACACAAATATTACAATGGTTTGTTTCAGCAGCGCAACCTTGAAAAGCATTATTTTGGACTGGTTTCCGGTGTTTTCAGTGAGGATGCAGGGGTTTATGATCAGCCTATAGAAGAACACCCTGTTATACCCGGAAAGATGCGTGTGGGGAGGAAAGGGAAGGCTGCGATTACCCATTACCGTGTGCTTGAGCGCTTCAGAGGATACTCCTGGGTAGCCTTTCAAATTGAAACCGGAAGAACCCATCAAATCAGGGTTCATCTCCAGAATGCAGGGCATTCGCTTGTTTGCGATCCCATTTATGGGACTGCAGATCCTGTGCTGCTTTCATCGTTTAAAAAGAAATTCAACCTTTCCAAAAAAGAGGAAGAAGAAAGGCCCATGTTGTCTAGGCTGGCTTTGCATGCTTCTAGGGTAGCTTTAACAAATTTACACGGTGAAGCGCTGTCTGTGGAAGCTCCACTGGCCAAAGACCTTGAAGCAACTTTGAAGCAACTTCGAAAATGGGGTGGAGGTTCTAAAACGAATTTAACCCCTTAGAACTGCTTTGATTTAGCTGGTAATTCTAAGGATATTGCAATTAGAGAAATAAGCCCTTCCAGTTTCCTGTTAATTCAGTTTGTGCCAATTCTTTTTGTTTGCCTGTTGACAGCTGTTTTACAACTACTGTTCCATTATCAGCCTCTTGTGATCCAAGGATCATGACCCAGTCAATTTGTTTGCGTTCTGCGTATTTGAATTGTTTATCGAATTTAACAGCCTCATGGTATATTTCAGTGGCAATACCTGTGAACCTCAGTTTTTCTGCCAGTCCGAGCACAAATTTTATTTCATTTGAACCGGTATTGAAAAGTAGTACTTCCGTTCCCTTCTGAAGCGTTTCCGGAAAAGCTTTGAGCTCCTCCATGACATCATAAATTCTGTCGACCCCAAAAGAAATGCCCACTCCTGCAATGCCTTTGACACCGAATAGTCCGGTAAGATCGTCGTATCGCCCACCGCCACCTATGCTACCCATCTGAACAGTAACTGCTTTTACTTCAAAGATGGTTCCTGTATAATAGTTTAATCCCCTTGCAAGCGAGAGGTCAATCGTCAATTCTGCCAAACCTTCTTTTGCGGGTCTGGAAGATTGGTAGAAATTAAGCACAGTCCTTAATTCATTAATCCCATCCAGCCCTGATTGTATTGTGCTGAATAGTTCAGTCAATTGCTGTAATTTGGCTTCATTGCTGCCGGTAATTGCTATGAATGAAACAACTGTTTCAACTTGTTCCATGGAAAGACCTTTGGAAACCAGCTCATCCTTCACTTTTTCAATTCCGATTTTATCCAATTTATCTATGGCAATCGTGATGTCCATCATCATGTCTTCACCCCCGCAAAGTGCTGCCAGGGCAGTAAGAATTTTCCTGTTGTTGATGTGGATGACAACAGGGATATCCAATTTGTGAAACACATGGGTGTAAATCAATGCCAGTTCAGTTTCATGAAGCAGTGAAGTGCTACCGGCTACATCGGCATCGCATTGCCAGAATTCCCTGTATCTGCCACGTTGAGGTCTGTCTGCGCGCCACACAGGCTGCATCTGAAACCTTTTAAAGGGTAGGGTGAGTTGACCGTGATTCATGGCAATGTAGCGTGCAAATGGAATTGTCAGGTCGTAGCGCAGTGCCCTTTCTGTAATACCTTTAGTTGTTTTGCCTTCCAATATGCTGTCGAAATCGCGGACTGCATTTTCACGCTTTTCAGGATTATTAAGTCCGTTATTAAGGATTTTGAAAATAAGTTTATCCCCTTCCTCTCCATATTTCCCCATCAGCGTTTCTGTGTTTTCCATTGCAGGGGTCTC
>JBDLUZ010000216.1:0-3798 GCA_039805045.1 Bacteroidota bacterium
ATAAAAAGATGTCAGATTAATAGCTTTCTTCCAGTGTGTACCGAGCCTGTTTTCAATCAGCATATAGTTTAAGCGGGTGTCATAGTTTACCTCATTAACGCGCTGTGGCTGTCTTATCCTGTTTAAACTACCGCTGAAATTGTATTTGATTTTTACAGCATGTACATATTTTTCAAGGTTAAACTGCCCCGTAAACTTGAGCTGTCTCGGAACCTGAAATGCTGATAGGGTTTCAAAAGTCTCTCTGACAGTAAGTTGTAAACCCTGTTCAAATGAACTTTGGGATACCTGTGCAAATGCATTCAACATAAGGCCTGTGTACAAGTTCATTTTAACAATTCCAAGCTGTGACTGCAAAACCCTTGGCACTGCATACCGATCAGGAGCAAACATCTTTGTTACTGAAGTGATGTAAAACGGACCAGCCCAGATGGCCTGTCCCTCCTGTATTTTTTGTGTAGCCTGCACTGTAAAAAAATAATGGAAAGTTGGCTTAAGTTGCCATTCGGTTCTGACCGATGCATGGTAAATGCCATACCTGACTGAATTCCCTGCAACCCTTGTATGTGCCCCACCTGCTGCAGCCTGAATACTTTGTCTCCACCGCTTATTGAACTGATAGGTGAGGTTGAGATAGGGATAATATTTGATATAAGCCGATTGAATTGTGACTGACCTGATATCTGAATAATTGCGCTCTCCAATAACAATGAATCCGCTCATTAATTGAAACTTCTGGGGTTTTCTAATCCACGACAAATGTGTTCTTGCTGTTTGTTTGAAATGGCTAAAATCCTGAAACAAGGAAGCTCCTGTCAATTTTATCTCATCATTCACCTTGTCTATGCCGTAACCTGATTCAAGTTTTAGAACACCATGCTTGAACTTAACATAGGCTTCGTGCCCAGCCTGTATAAGCACCTGTGATTCATCGCCATGCAGGTCATCAGACTGTGTGAGGTATCCTGTTCTTTTTTGTTGCATCAGCATTTGATGCCTTTTGAATTTAAAAATCAATTGAAACGTTGAACTGTACATTCCTTTTGGATCGCGTTCATATAAAAGCTTGCCCTGAAATCCATTGCTGCCTATGTCATTTTTTGTATTTCTCTGAAACCGGAAGTTGGTGGCAGGAAAGTAAATGTGTTCTTCTGATTCATGCACTTTGATCTGTCTGCTCAAAGATTGCAAGATTATTTTGAGACGGCTTATAGAGTCGAGTGATAAAGACAACATCAACTCAGCTGATTTCTCCCGGTTATACAACTGATAAGCTGGGGGAAGAAAGTCATGCGCAGCAATGCTAACCCGAGGTATGCTGAACACGTTGTAGTCTGTCCAAAGATTAAACTCATCTGAAAACTTTGTTGCGTATTGCTGAGTCAAATTGATGTTACCAGCAGATGCAAAAAATAAAGATTTAAGTTCTTTGCGCAACAAATAAAGATCAACATTCACCTGTTGTTTTTTATAGCCCCAAGATGGGTGCAGTGTAAGCCCTGGTTTGTTTCGGTCTTTTTGATTTATGACGAGGTTTACTGCGAGCTGATCTGATGTTTGAACACCCTGCAGAATTTTTTTAGGCTGATGCTTTTCAATAACCTGAACCTGACGAATCAAGGCAGATTTCAACCTGTTGGTCAACAACCCGTATTGTTCACCAGTAAGGTCATCCCCGTCTATCATAACCCTGCTGATTTCCTTTCCGTTGTAATGGATCCGTCCGTTTTCATCCACACTAAAACCAGGTATCTGATTGAGCAATGCTGATAACCTGAAAGTTGCTGCAGTCCTGTACCTAGCTGCATCATACACCACCGTATCACCCCTTCTTCCTGCAACAGGTGACCTCAACTTTATCAACACAGGCGAAAGGTCCCTGATATGAAGCGAATCAGGTATCTTATTTTGCCTGTCTTGCTGTGCAACAACTTTCAGGGTCAGCAAACTACTGACTAGAACCATCCCCACAAACAGACGGATCCATACTACTAATCTATCTTCTCCCACGCATTAATTTTTAACTGAGGTACGGTCTGACATCCCACACAACCTGTATTAGATTGTGCGGCCATGGAAGCCTGCAGCCGGCTGAACATTTTCTTTACATAAGCGGCATAACCATTGAAGCCCTGCAAATCATGGTTTATTTTCCGCAAGAAAAATCCTTCATCAAAACCCTTTTGCAACTCCTGTGTTGAAACCCATGTCAGGTGCCAGTCGTCATGATCATCATAAGCCTCTAAGATCATTCCAGGTAAGCCTCCCAGTTTCCATGGTCCATCTGAATTGGCGACCGAGGGTGCATACCAGGCAGTATATCCTCTCCCCTTAAAAAACCCCACCGCTTTACTGCAGGGTATGCCCCCGATCATTTTTTCTTCTGCTATCAATTGCCATTGCATGGGAAACAAAGTGTCTGCATACCAGTGCGAACGCTGATTGAAATCCGAAAACTCAAACAGCATGGTTTGTGATGCATGGTCCTTAAATACGGTAAACATGCTGTCTGGCCTGAGATTTAGTGTGTTTCCCTGGAGACCGTGATGTTGTGTTCCTTCCTCTTTCATGGTAAATATTGAGCGTTCACCCTGAAGTATCAGCCTGCCTTCAAAAATTTTGGTGTTATCTCCCCGGCCAAAACTGCTGTTGAATTTCCCCTGGAAAATATATATCCGAGCATCTTGTGCAGTACATGTTGCTGTTAAAAGAAACATGAATAAAAGTTGTATAATATTGTTTTGCATAAAATTATTTAATGAATGAATGACGCAATATCCGGAGGTTTACATGATTACACCTGCGTACAGACGCAGTGCTGATTTCAAACAAGCTGCTGCAGTAACCTGCGCTTTCTCACAACTTGGATCTGATACGGTACAACTGATTTCAGCTTCAATCGGACCCAGATCTACTTTACCCTTTAGCGTTACACTGCAATCCAGTACGGGCAAACTGATATTGCTTTTTCCCATTGCCACTTTCACATTTTCAATCTGATGTTCTTTTTGCTTTCCTGTTTCCTTCTCCACATTTTCAGATGCCTGCGTTAGGAAAGCAGCGAGCATCCACATCATGGTCAAAATCAATTTTTTCATACAATTTGTTTTAACTGGTTATTCATTGGTCCGGATATTGCGTCATACAGCTGCAACAACAACTGTAACCCAAAAGTAATATCCTGGCTAAAAGCCGGAAAGTGTTAAACAACAATTCTTCGTGAGATTAATACATTCATTTTCGGGTTATTTCACCAAAATTTTAAAACCCTTTTCGTTATTTGAAATTGAAAACTTTCTTGAAGCAACACCTTTGGCCAGTACAGAAAATATTCAAAAACTTACTGGCATCATCTCAAAATAAAATACTGCAATAGCAATTAAAAAATGGCGGAACAGATGACTGGCTTCAATTAACTTTGCAGGCATCATGGGTCAGAAAAAATTAGTCCGCTTTGCAGAAATAGCCACCTTCAGTCATGTCTTACAATACCCAGAAAACATGTCTGGACAGTGGCATAGTTACTTTAAAAACAATCACCCCATAACACTGGAACTGGCCTGTGGCAAAGGAGAGTATGCAGTTGGATTGGCATCACTTTACCCTGAAAGAAATTTCATCGGAATTGATGTAAAAGGAAACAGAATCTGGGTGGGTGCGAAACAGGTACTGGAAAAAAATCTTAACAATGTTGCATTCGTGCGTTCGCAGATTGGCATGATCGGCAGTTATTTTACAACTGCTGAAGTTGATGAAATATGGATTCCTTTCGCAGATCCACAGCTACGCATTTCAAAG
>JBDLUZ010000217.1:0-3798 GCA_039805045.1 Bacteroidota bacterium
ATCGATGAAAGAGGGTAGCAGGATTATCTGCGCTTTTTTAATCAATTCATCCAATTCTCTTTCAGTAGGATCACCAACTAGGCATGTATGAAGCCTGAGGTGTGCTGCCTGTTCAAGTTGAGGAGAAGGATTACTCCCTGCAATCACGAATGGAATCTCCACTTCATTAAATATGTTCTCAAGAAGCCACAGCGCAGCATATTCATTTTCCTTATCAGAAAGTTTACCGAAATAAAGGCAAAAACTACCCTGCCGTTCAGAAAATGAAGCGTCTTGGATACCTGTTATGGGAGGTGATGAAGAGATGGTGATATTGGAGTTTTGATTTAATTTTTTTAGATAGGATCTGCATTTCCAGCTCTCATACAAATAAGTTAGTTTATTCAACCCCCATGGCATCAATGAAGCAAGATTCTTGTAATATTTTTCATCATCTCTCGAAAGGTTAAGATGCTGCAATTTATGATTACCTGAATGTTGCCATAACACAGGGAATGTTGTTGAGATTCCCTCATAAAGAATGGGAAAGTCGTCTGCAAACAAATTTTTAACCAATTCCCGGTTTGATCTGGAAGCTACACTGTATGGCGTATTGGAAGAACTGAGTAATTCACTGGCATTGTTTCGGCGGTAGTATTTAAACCGGTGGCAATATTGTTCCAATATGGAAGATGTTCCTTTCCCGAATTCAAAACTGTGCAGGTGAATTTTTATTCCAGCATCATGTAATGCTTTGATTTTTAAATAAATATCCTGCAGTATATCTGCATCAGCCGGACTGGGTACGTCCGGTGTTACAATATGTATGTTGTTATGCATAAACAAATAAATACAAATGTGGCCTAAATTGTTCTCATTACCTTTGTAAAAATTTAATTATGGAACATCAGGAACAGCCTCAACACATAGCTCCAATACGTCCACGATTTCTTACTTTTCTTTGTTATGTGACTATTTTTGGCAGTGTTTACATGCTGTTTTCATCATTTTCGGGCTTTTTTAATCCTGAAGCCCTGACCAAAAGTACTACTTTGGCTATGGAAAACTGGGAACTTGCCGTTGAAAAGATGATTCAACGTGATCCTCAATTAAAATCTTCAATGGACCGTGTGCTTGCTGATGTATACAATGCAAATACCAACTCAAACATGCGCGACTACAGCTTTTTTAATATTACTTGTAATATGCTCTCTCTTATTGGGGCATTGTTGATGCTGAAATTGAAAAAAAATGGTTTTAGGCTTTACCTGCTTGGCATACTTATTTCTTTCATTTCACCCTTACTTGTTTTTGGTTCTGATAATTTACTTGGACAAGCATTTTCACTCTATTATGCCATAAGCGGAGGATTATTTCTGCTGCTTTATGCATTTAAATTAAAGTTTATGCAATAAATATGACATGTGTGCAATATCCTCCTCGGAAAATTCATTTATTATCATTAACTTTGCAAACAATTTTTCGATGTAAACCCAAGATGAATTAAAAAAACTGAGATGTCAACTGTAACAAAAGAAAAAAAAGCGTCAATTGTAATTGAATTCGGTGGAGATCCCAAAAACACAGGCTCCATAAATGCACAAGTTGCATTGCTTACCGAAGAAATCAATGAAATCTCCAAGCATTTGCAAGTAAATAAAAAGGATTTCTCTACACACCGCGGCTTGATGCGCAAGGTAGGTCAGCGTAAAAGACTGCTTTCCTATCTTAGTAAGCATAATATTACCGGTTACCGCGCCCTTATCGAAAGGCTGGGCTTAAGAAAGTAATTTATTTACTAAATGTATTATTCCCAACCCACTGTTGGGAATATTGCTTTTTGGAACATTCCAAAAAAAATAACATGTTACAACAACCAATTCAATCAAGTTTCGATCTTGGTAACGGCAGGATCGTAACCATAGAAACAGGCAGACTTGCACGTCAGGCAGACGGTGCAGTTACAGTAAGGCAGGGAAACTGCATTTTACTGGCAACAGTTTGTGCAAATAAAGAGCCTCGCGATGGACAAGATTTCTTTCCACTATCTGTGGATTATCAAGAAAAATTTGCTTCCGCCGGAAGAATTCCTGGATCTTTCTTCAAGCGCGAAGGAAGATTAAGTGATTATGAAATTTTGATCAGCAGGCTCATTGATAGGGCTCTGCGTCCACTTTTCCCTGAAGATTATCTTTGCGATGTACAGGTTCTCATAACACTTGTATCATCAGATCCTGAAGTCATGCCTGATGCCCTGGCTTGTCTTGCCGCATCAGCTGCGCTTGCTGTTTCAGATATCCCCATTAAAGAAATTATTTCAGAAGTAAGGGTAGCGCGTGTGAATGGTGGATTTATTGTAAATCCAAGCAGGACCGAACTGGCATCTGCAGACATGGATTTTATGATTGGAGCAACAGCCAAAAACCTGATGATGGTGGAAGGCGAATCCAAAGAATGTCTTGAGGCCGATGTAGTAAAGGCTTTGGAGATAGCACATGATGCCATTCGCATTCAAATTGCAGCACAGCAGGAACTGAGAGAGAAGGTTGGAATCACTGGAAAGAGGGATTATACAAAACCTTTGAGCGATGAATCAATTCAGCAATCAGTATATTCTTTTGCACAGGATAGGGTTTATGCCATATCAAAGGCTGCAAGTACAAAGGCTGACAGATCCAAAGCGTATGATGAGTTAAAAAAAGAAGTTGTAGCCAGTTTGGGAGATGGAGCTACATCTGATCAAATCAAACTTGCAAAGAAGTATTACGAGGATTTGAAATGGGAAGTTGTCAGGAACATGATTCTGGACGACAGAATTCGCTTGGACGGAAGGTCGCTTGACCAGGTGAGACCATTGGACATGGAAGTTGATGTATTACCCACGCCACACGGTTCTGCGTTATTTACAAGGGGAGAAACGCAATCACTTACTACAATAACCTTTGGTACTCCACTGGATGAGTTATTAATAGAAAGTGCAGCGAAATCAGAATACAACAAATTCATTTTGCATTATAATTTCCCCGCATTTTCTACAGGTGAAGTTAAGCCAATGCGTGGCCCTGGAAGGAGAGAGGTAGGTCACGGAAATCTTGCCCTTCGTTCCCTGAAACAAATGATGCCAGGTAATGATTATGCGTATACAGTGCGCGTAGTTTCTGATATTCTTGAGTCTAATGGATCATCTTCAATGGCTACCGTTTGTGCCGGATCATTGGCATTAATGGACGCAGGGGTACCTGTTCCCAAACATGTGAGTGGTGTAGCAATGGGGTTAATTACCCGTCCAACTGATGGAAAATATGCCATTTTAACTGATATTCTGGGAGATGAAGATCACCTTGGTGATATGGATTTCAAAGTAACAGGCACCAAAGACGGAATTTGTGGTATCCAAATGGATATTAAAATTGATGGATTGAGTATGGAGACTATGATGGCCGCTTTAGAGCAGGCTAGAAATGGCAGACTTCATATTCTGGATGCCATGTATCAGTGTATGCCAGCGCACAGGTCTGAGGTAAAGCCTCATGCACCGCGTATGCAAAAATTATTTATCGATAAGGAATTCATTGGAGCAGTTATCGGTCCACAGGGTAAGATAATTCAGGAAATTCAACGTGAAACAGGCACAACAATCAATATCGAAGAGATTGGCAACCAAGGTGAGGTAAGCGTGTTTAGTCCTGCTAAAGAGGGTCTAGACCGTGCAGTTGCATGGATCAAGGGTATTGTTGCTATGCCTGAAGTAGGTGAAGAATACGAGTCTAAAGTGAAGTCAATCATGCCCTATGGCGCATTTGTTGAATTCATGCCTGG
>JBDLUZ010000218.1:0-4308 GCA_039805045.1 Bacteroidota bacterium
GCCAGACCTACCTCGACATGCACTACCGTTCGAGGCACCCCGATCTGATTGCGTTTTCCAATACCTGTTTTTATGGGTCGAGACTCATTCCCATGCCAGGCACCATCAAGGAATCGCCCATTGTATTCAAGCAAGTCAATGGCATTTATACATTGAGGATGAATGAACAGGAGGCGGATGAAGTGATACAATTGCTCAGGCGTGAAATCCCAGCCAGTAAATCTGTGGGTGTGGCCACTTTCAACCTGGTGCAAAGAAACCTTATCCTCGACAAGATCAATAAGCTACGCTATGAGGATGCACAGTTTCATGCCAAGATGACCGCACTCGACCAACAAGGATTCTTTGTAAAAAATCTCGAAAACATCCAGGGTGATGAAAGGGACATCATCATCATGTCTACCACATTCGGTGCCAGCAAAGATGGTGCATTCAGGATGTCATTTGGTCCCATCAGTCAGAAAAACGGATATCGGCTTTTAAATGTAATCATCACCCGAGCCAAGGAAAGGATGTATGTGCTCACTTCCATTCCCCAACACAAACAATTGGAATACAAGGCGCAGTTGGAGCAAGACAAACGTGTGAGTGGAAAGTCGGGACTGCTCGCTTACCTCATCTATTGCAGCCATGTCAGTCAGGGTAATACAGAAAACAAACTTTCCCTCTTGCAATAAATCAAATCCTTCCTCGAAGCTGGAAATCAAGCGATGATAAACTTACAAGAAAAATCATCTTTTGAGGAAGGCGTTGCACAATGGATAGGTTCCATATTTGGTTCAGAATCAGTTCAAACAAAATATGCATGTGGTGGTTTCGTGATAGATCTTGACTTTACCCATCCCCAAACGGGAGTAAAGTTTGCCCTTGTTACCGATGGTGCAGCGTATCACAGCAATGAGTTGTTTTGGCACAACGATGCCTACAGGCAGGAGCAGCTTGAGAAAGAAGGGTACAGGTATGTCCGCCTTTGGACGGCAGCCTGGTGGCGGAACAGGGAAACTGAGCAACAGAAGTTGTTGGAGATCTTATCGCGAGGCTGAGACATTATCTTTGGCTATGTTGACATAAGTATCAACAGATTCCTGAAATGCAGATTCTAATGCAATTACTGATTTACACTCAAAGGTTACAAGGTCTTTTACACCCTCTATTTTACCATAAAAAACTTCATCTGCAGCACTGTAATGTACAGAGCCGTAAAATCCTTTGTAAACGATTAAATTACTCTTTGGCAAAGCAAATATTTTAGATAGTGAATTTAGGAAAAATTAAGAACGTGTTGAAAGGATTTAAACATTCAATTTAAATCATAAATCCACTTCTGAAAAAATCCTTCCAATTCTTCTCTTCGTGCAATCAGTTTCAACCATTCCTCGGGAATGTTATTAATGCCATAATAAGTTCCGGCCAGACCACCTGCAATGGCTGCAATCGTATCTGTATCTCCACCCAAATTAACCGCTTTCAATACAGTCTCAGTATAACTTCCACTATTCAGAAAACACCAAATGGCTGCCTCAATGGTATGAATGACATAGCCGGTGGATTTGATCTCTTGCTCTGGCAACATGTGGAATTCCTCCATGAACAAACGGCTGAATTTATCTGTATCCTGTTGTTCACCAAATCTACCTTGATGTTTCCAAGTGGTTTGCAACAGAAGGCATGCATCAGAAAGCGCAGTGAACTTTTCCTTTCCTGCTGCTAGATTGCGTATCATGTTTATATACAGCAAAGAAGCATCCGAACAGACATCCAACCTGTGTGTCAATCTTCCCTCAATCAGCATGGATTCTATTGCATATTCGATTGGATCTACAAATGCATAAGGAAGACTGCGCATCAGGCTTCCATTTCCTGCTGATTTTTCATCAAAACAACCAACTTGATCAAGATTCACACCCATTCTGATACGCTCCAATGCTACTCTTGTGGTATTGCCCATATCAAACACTTCATGATGTGCAGTATGGTAAACCTCATCGGCCCACTTCAAAAACAGCTTTGCCAAAACTTGGACAGAGCGGCCCGTGGAGATATTCTCCAAAACACAGAGCATCATAGATGTGTCATCACTCCATGTGCCTATCGGCTGCTCATAGGTGCCATAGCCTGTCATTGTATAGGCAGGAGACAATTTCATTTCTTCGCGAGAATAAAATTCATACGGTACACCTATGGCATCACCTACAATAAATCCCCAAAAGGCTGCCCGGAATTTTTCCTCGTGGATGAATTTAAAATCAATTGCTGTATTCATTGTTCTAGTTAATTCCAAAAAGAAGGATTGACATAAGCGGGAATATGCAATAGATGGATTTGATTCCAAACCATTGCTAGAAAATCATGCCAGGATGAAGCATCCGACATGGCATTATATTTCATTGTTTTCCCATTCTCAACGTAATGAAACTCAACTTCCACATCATACCCAGGATAATTCTGCTCCACTAGTAGCTTATAAATAGAAGCTTGACGCCAATAAGGGCTACCTGGATCGATGATGCTGACAAATGGCTTAAAACCATCATACCCTGTACCGGTTTTAAAATCAATCACCCGGATTTTACTTCCTTGAATAATCATCAGATCCAACCTCCCTTTCAAAAGAACCTCACCCAAGTTTGCATGCAATTCTTTTTCAATCTCATATTGAGCACCATTTTTCAATGGAAATAACACCGGTAGATATTGAAGTAACATTGATAATCCATAAGCCTTATAGTGTTTGAGATGAATGGTGTCGAAATGATTTTTGTATTGATCAATAGCTGAATACCATAATCTTTGCACATCCTCTTTTATAGGCATATCTGTAGGAAATGCTAAAATCAAGCTCTCCAAAGTTTGGTGTATAGCCGTTCCAAAAACCATAGCACGATTCGATGCAAAAGGAATTTTCAAAACTTGCTGGGTGTAGAAAGTATGAGGATTTTGAAGATACCCGTTCACAGCTGAAGCCGTGAGCTCAAAATTGTTCAATGCTTTTTTAATCCGTAATTCTTTGGTGGGATTGACTTTAATTTTTCGATATTGATTTTTACATGTATCGGTATCCATGTTAGGATTAAACACGTAAGCATAAAACTTACTTTTACAAATTTCTTTGATGAAAAATGTCTCATCGTTACTGGTGTCTCCCGAAAAGGTCATAACCAGATTTTTCCGTGCGCGGGTAACCCCCACATAAGCAAGTCGTCGCATATCAGATTTAGTGTCTGAAGGGATGTTGAATCTTTTGTGAATGGATTTTGGTATGCTGATGAGAGTTGACCTGTTTTTAGCCTCTTCCCAATATTTTTTGCTACAAGCGGGCATGAATACATGATCAAATTCCAATCCTTTGCAGCCATGTATGGTCGACAAAACAATAAAACCTTTCGGTAAGGGTTCTTCAAAGGGAATGTCAATGCCATGTGTCAAATGGTATCTGATATTTCGGTTCAAACTGATGAGGTCGGGATACTTGGCTGTCTGTATGAATGCATTGACATGATTATCCCATGCAGCAATAAGCGATGAATAGGTTGGTTCTTGCCGGAAGCAGGTTAAACCCATCATGTCCTCCAACTGTATGAACGTTGAGCTGTTTAAAACGGACTGAATATCTATTGATTTGAGGGAATCAAGCCATTGTGCATAAATTTGATATTCTTCATGTTCACCTAGCCAAGTCGAAAATTCCTGACCTGGTTGCTTCTTAATCCTGAAATCTGTATACAAGTCCTGTATGATGGACTCACCAAATCTGGCTGACAAAGGCTGTATGCAAAACGTCCTGTTCTGGCGTATTCCAAACAAAGGGTATTTTGTAGTAACCAAGCCAGGCAATGAATTCATTGGCAATGCTTCTTTTTCGAAATAATACTGCTATTTCATGTGCCGGTTCACCATCCCTAATGTGTAAAGCAATCTTTTCGGCTACCTGCTGAAATTCCTGATCAAGGGTATGCATATACTCAATGAGGGGCAAGGAAACTTCCTGACCTCTCCCTTTTTTCCATGCCAATTCAATCTTCTCCGAGTCTGTTGGGTGTATTTTTGATCAGGTGATGTGCAGCATTCAACAATGGTCTGAAACTTCGGTAGTTATCGAACAATACATACTTACTGAAGGTGCCAAATAGCTGTTCCAATTGGTGGATTCCTGTTTCCAGCGCTCCTTGAAACCGGTAAATACATTGGTCATCATCCCCAACAATAAAAAGATTTGGACGTTGAATGCCATTCAATAGGTATTCCAATAGGCTTAGCTGTTTAGCATTGGTATCCTGAAACTCATCCACCAGAATATATGTATACTGC
>JBDLUZ010000219.1:0-3761 GCA_039805045.1 Bacteroidota bacterium
CCACGTTACAACCGGATTATGTGGCTTGCCTTTCTCATTGCATTCTTCAATCAGGTATCTGGCATCAACTTTATACTCTATTATGCACCAAGAATTCTGGCTGCAGCCGGACTCGCAACGGAAGAGTCTTTGCTCAATTCCATCGCTATCGGAGGTACCAACCTGGTATTTACTTTTGTTGGTTTATACCTGATTGATAAGCTGGGCAGAAAGACTTTGTTGCTCATCGGTTCTGTAGGTTATGTTGTGAGCCTTTCCATGGTGGCCTATGCTTTCCAGGCTGGTGCTTCACCTTCGTTTTTGCTCACATTCCTGCTGATGTTTATTGCAGCTCATGCCATTGGACAGGGTGCGGTGATATGGGTATTCATTTCAGAAATTTTTCCCAACCACATTCGTGGTTTAGGGCAGGCATTTGGGGCTAGTATACATTGGGTTTTTGCAGCTATCATCACCCTTGTGGCTCCTGTTTTTATTGATGAGGTTGAGGGCATCTTCAAGGATAATCCCTGGCCTATCTTTGCATTTTTTGCCGTGATGATGGCCTTGCAATTGATTTGGGTATTGCTAAAAGTACCTGAAACCAAGGGCGTTTCGTTGGAGGAAATTGAGAAAAAACTAGTTACCCAATAAATTCATATCACATGGCTTATCCCAGTATTTATGATAATGACACAACACTGGAGCTGTGCAGGCGTATTGATGGCCTAACCTCACAATCACAGGGATTGTGGGGGAAAATGAGTATTTCCCAGATGCTCAAACATTGCACAATTCCATATAAACCCATCATGGATCAGGGAGAAGTAAAAAAGGGGCCATGGTATATCCGCATTGTAGCGGGATTGTTTTTCAAAAAGGCGATGGTAAATGAGGTGGATTATCCCCATAACTTACCTACAGCAAAGCACTTCATCATTCATGATCAGCCCGACTTTTTATCCACCCGTGAATTGCTTAAAACTGCTATCCGGATATCGCATGCCAAAGGCGAAACTTTCTATGAAGGAAGGGTGCATCCCTGGATAGGTCAACTGACATCCCGGGAATGGAGTAATATGTTATACAAGCACCTTGACCACCACCTCAGGCAATTCGGTGTCTGAGTATTCAAATTGCAAAACATGAAAAAGACGCTCTTACTGATTCTGCTCAGCATTATACAATCTGCCACGGCGCAGCAATTCACCATTCAACTTCCCAAATCCTTATCTGATAAACCACTGGACGGACGATTGTTATTGTTGTTGTCTACCAAACCTGGTACAGAGCCACGTTTTCTGGTAGCAGATGATACGCAGACACAGCAGGTGTTTGGTATTGATGTGGAGGGATGGGTGCCCGGAACAACCAAAACTATTGATGCCCGGGCTTTTGGATATCCTGTTGAAAGCCTGAAGCAGATAAAGGATGGATCTTACCAGGTTCAAGCACTCCTGCATATCTATGAAACCTTCAAAAGAAAAGACGGACATGTTGTTAAACTTCCTATGGACAGGGGTGAGGGACAACATTGGAATACGGCGCCAGGAAACCTTTATTCCGTGCCCGCTGCTGTTCGCTTTTTTGGAGGCAAAACAGCGGTGCAGTCAATTCAGTTGAGCAAGGTTATCCCCCCAATCAAACAACCAGAAGACAGTAAATATGTGAAACATATCCGCATACAATCAGCACTGCTTACGGAGTTCTGGGGGAGGCCTATGTTCCTTGGCGCCCATGTACTGCTGCCGGAAGGCTGGGATACCCATCCAAATGTCAAATATCCGCTGGCTATTTATCACGGTCATTTCCCGGATGATTTCGGGGGTTGGAGAACAACGCCACCGGATGAAAACCTGGTACCCGATACTGTCAAGAGATTCAACCTGATTGGTTACAATAAAATTGTGCAGCAGGAAGCCTACGATTTTTACAAGATGTGGACAGGTTCTGATTTCCCAAGGGTCATCGCAGTTGAAATTCAACATGCCAATCCGTTTTATGACGATTCCTACGCTGTCAATTCTGAGAATATTGGTCCGTATGGAGATGCCATCACCTATGAACTGATTCCCGAAATAGAAAAACAGTTCCGGGGTATCGGACAGGGCTGGGCCAGGTTCATGTATGGTGGAAGTACGGGAGGATGGGAAGCCCTTGCCGCTCAGGTATTCTATCCAGATCAGTACAATGGTTCCTATGCGGCATGTCCAGATCCCATAGACTTCAATCACTACATGACAGTCAATATTTACAAGGACAAGAATGCCTATTATGATGAAGGTCCGTTTCGAAAGACGCTTCGTCCGGGTCACAGAAATTACCTTGGTCATGTTAGCGCCATGGTCAAAGACATGAACCAGAGAGAGCTTGCATTGGGGACTAAAAGCAGGAGCGGTGACCAGTGGGATATCTGGGATGCAGTTTATTCTCCTGTTGGAAAAGATGGTTATCCAAAGCCTGTTTTCAACAAAGTTACCGGAGAGATTAACCGAGATGTGGCTACATATTGGAAAGAGCATTTTGACCTCACTCATATCATCAGCCGCGACTGGCACAAGATTGGTGATAAACTCAAAGGCAAGATTCACTTGTATGTGGGGGATATGGATAACTTTTACCTGAACAATGCTGTTTACTCTGCAGAGGACATGCTGAAAGGATTGAAAAATCCGGATTGTCAGTGTGAAGTTGCTTATGGAGACCGTGCAGAACATTGCTGGAATGGCGACCATACCCAACCGAATTATATCAGCAGGCTACGGTATCACCGTATGTTCATTCCCAAATGGACTGAAGAAGTTAAAAGCAGGGCCCCGATTGGAGCCGATTTAAAATCCTGGAGGTATTGACATTTATAAATCAGTTTACATGAAAAAATACTCGCTGTTTGTTCCCCTGCTTTTCACTTTTTTAATCGCAAGGGCACAGCCATTCATCAATGAGGTGCGTGCATTTGAAAATGCCGATGCTATTGAAAAACCCTCACCTGGTGGGATATTGTTTATTGGAAGTTCCAGTTTCACCAAATGGAAGGATGTTGCCGATTGGTTTCCGGATAAACGGATCATCAACAGGGGATTTGGCGGTTCTTCGCTACCTCATCTGATCCAGTATTTCGACAGGATTGTAACACCCTATGATCCCGTTCAAGTTGTTGTTTATTGCGGTGAAAATGATGTTGCTGCTTCCACTGCAATTACTGCAGACACGGTGTTGCTCCGCTGGAAGCTGCTTCATGCCATGCTCAGGAAAGAACTTCCTCTGGCAAGAATTTCTTTTGTTTCCCTCAAACCAAGTCCGGTACGTGCTGCCTTTCTGCCAACGGTATTGGAAAGCAATCGGAAGATCAGGGAATTTTGCAATAACAACCGAAATACAGAATTTATTGATGTATTTACCCCCATGCTTACAGAGAAGGGGGAATTCAGGGAAGAGCTTTTTGTGGGAGACCGTCTGCACATGAATGAAAAAGGATATCTCATCTGGCAAAAGGCTATGGCACCTTATTTGATGTCTACACAACAACCCATTCAGGTGAAAAAGTCCGGCACCCGGCCCAACATCATTTGGCTCAGTGTAGAGGATATGAGTCCGAGACTGGGATGCTACGGTGATTCTACCATTCCAACACCCAATATAGACAGACTGGCCCGGGAAGGGATGCGCTACACACGTGCATTTACAGCCGCAGGTGTTTGTGCACCAAGCCGCAATGCGATTATCACCGGGCGCATGCAAACCAGTAACGGTGGGCACAATATGCGAACCCTGATGAATAC
>JBDLUZ010000220.1:0-3755 GCA_039805045.1 Bacteroidota bacterium
TTTGAATGTGCTTGAAGAGTCAGATTCAGCCCGCATTAAATCCATCATTCTGGCAACTGGTGGAGTAGGTACAGCAAAGTCTGTGAACCTGATCCAATCAGTCGCTTTTTCTAACCAGTTTTCTATGGCAGTTCGGAAATATGCGGCATCAAGGCTTGGAAGAAGCAGTGAGGGCGAACAGCGTGTATTGCAACTGCTGAGGTCAAAATCTGTTCCTGAGGAATTGATTCCAGATGTAGTCAGCAGTGTCAGTGGTGCATGGATGAAGTCTATACGCACAGAAGCACAATCCTATTTGCCTAAAGTAGTTGAAAAGCCTGAAGCATTGAAAGTGCTTCCCACCGTTTCATCACTGGCATCTTTCAAGGGAATCCCCGCCAAGGGCAAGCTGGTTTTTGCCAACCAGTGTGCAGTATGCCACAAGGTCAATAATGATGGTTATGATTTTGGTCCTAAACTTACCGAAATCGGCGCAAAATATGACAGGGAGGGTATGCTCAAGGCCATTGTTCAACCCAGTGAAGGTATAAGCTTTGGTTTTGAGGGATGGACTCTCCAGCTGAAAGATGGAAGTACCCTGAGTGGTATCATCTCCAGTAAAACTGAAACAGACATAACCCTGAAATTTCCCGGTGGCGCCGTGCAGCATCTCAAAACAGCAGATATAAAATCCATGCAACAACTGAAGCAATCCATGATGCCTGACGGCCTTCATGAGGCCATGAGCAATCAGGATTTATCTGATCTGCTGGCTTATCTGCTTGAGTTGAAGAAAAAGGGATAGTAGACTGAAAAAGCAGTTATGGCCGGCCTTCTTGTAAGCCTGGATGGTTAGTTGGCTGATGCCAGCTGTTCCCAGGTTTTAATGACGCTGATCTCCTGTTCTACAATCAGGTACCTGGCATGCAGGTTGCACCAGGACTGTGCCGCTTCAAAAGATTCTGCTTCAATGACCGGACCTGCAAATTTTGCGAGTTTACCTTCCTTGTTGTCCATGGCAATCAATGCCGTTAGAAATTTCTTCATGTTATTTTTTTCCGAAACTAATTTTCCTGACCTCCATCTATTGGAGGAGTAAAAAATATTTCAGTCCTCCAATACCTTCTGCCCTGGCCTTTTAGGTTTGCTGAAACATGTAATCATGGAAATAATGATCAATGGCAGCAGACCTGAATTTCTGATGGAGAAGGCCTTTTCTTTCAGGAACCTTAAAGTGGTGAAAGCTTGGGCAGAACGGCCAATAAACCAGGTCAATAAACCTTACCTTTCTTTTGTGTTGAAGGGAGGAGATAAAGTGTTCACAGCCATTTCACCGGTAGACACTTCAGGGAAATCATTTGTGCCCATCAACCTGCTTGAAAGAATTGCAGTGATGTATGCCGATCAGGATATCAAGTTGGATTCCCTTCAAATCAGGCCTTACAATTTTGCCGTGCACCCTGCTCAGCGTATCCATGTGAAGCTATCTGTTGCCTGACAACCAACCAGGTTATTTGTAATTTTCAAGCATCCCGTTTATCATAGACTTGATGGAAGCCTTCAGTGATGCAGGTTTGATGACTTTGCATGCCGGACCTAATCCGAGTAAACGCAACATGAATTCCTCATTCACAAGCACCTGAAGACTGACTTTGATGTTATCTTCTTTCTGACTGATCAATACCTGTGAGCGATGCAGGGGTTCCAATAAAAGTAGTTTTCCTGCAGGTCCGTTAACAGCAAGCTCTACGTTTACTGGTTTTCCAGTTCCCTCCATAATGCCTGTTGCATGTTGAAAAAATTCACCAGAATGAAAATCCTTTTTTAGTTTTTGGGAATCATCGGTAACGTTTAGTTCAATAATTCTGTCGAGTGCAAACGTAAGGTAGTCCTGCCTCTCCTCACTCCAGCCAATCATGTACCACCGATTGCGGTGTTCCCGGAGTAGGTAAGGGTCAAGTTGGTATGCACTGATTTTTTTCTTGTAAATATTATCATATTTGAACACTACTGCCCGCCTGCTGCGGATTGCTGAAAATATCAGGTCTATCCACAGTTGCCCATTCGACGCATTGGATGTTTCAAACTGCACAAACCTGTTCACCTCCGGTTCATCAGTATCCAGACCGAGTGCAAAACGTGTATTGATCCGTTCTATGGCATTTCTGAAATCAGAGAAAATCGGAACCTCGCGGTATTGGAAAAGCAATTGGGCTGAAAAACGCAGGGCGTTCCATTCTTCTTCAGCGAGGCTTAGTTCAGAAATAGAAAAACCTGCTTCAGCGTAATAGTAACCTTTTTCAGTTTTAGAATAGGCGATGGGTGCGCTGAAACCCACTGGCTCCGGCTTTTTCATGACTGCTATGTCTTTTTCGATGGATGATGTGGATACATCAGTCTGGAGCAACTCACTGCATCGATCTGCCATCAATTCAAGTGATGGAAACCGGTGTCTTTTGTTGTTGATGCACTGGTCAATGATCCTGAACCGAATTGAAGCAGATTTGTTTTTTGGCATAGTCTGTCTCAAAGTTACAATAATCTCCTTCTAAAACTTCCCTTCTGCCTCGGGGGACAGGCCTTGCCAGGGGTGGTGGATTCAATTATGCTAACATTACAAATCAGTAAAGAATGCTTTTGAAGAATCGTGAATTGTGTAAATTTAGGCTATGGAAAAGACAATAACCTGGGGCATCATCGGATGTGGCAATGTTACTGAAATGAAAAGCGGACCAGCATTCAACAAGGTCCTAGGTTCACGTCTGCATGCGGTGATGCGCAGGGATGCCGCACTGGCTGAAGATTATGCAAAACGTCATCATGTTCCGGTATGGTACAGTGATGCTGATGCTTTAATCAATGATCCTGAAATCAATGCTGTTTACATCGCCACGCCTCCGAAATTTCATGAGGAATATACACTTGCTGCGCTTGAAAAGGGTAAAATGGTGTATGTGGAAAAACCCGTAACAATGGACGTGGCTTCCTGCCAAAGGATGATGGAAGCCCAAGACCGCTGCAAAGGCAAGGTTGTGGTGGCGCATTACCGCCGTGCCCTGCCCATGTTCAATGAAATTGCTGCACTGGTCAGGAACAACAAAGTTGGCAAAATCAAGCTTATCAAACTGGCCATGTTTAAACCCGATGACCACGTTGATGCAGCGCAGCATGCCAGCAATTGGCGGGTGCAACCCGAATTGGCCGGTGGTGGATACTTTTACGACCTCGCACCGCATCAGCTAGACATCATCCAGTACATTTTTGGAACTCCGATCCGTTCAGCTGGATTATCTGCCAATCAGGCCGGCTTATACCCTGCAGAAGATGCTGTTGTCTGCCAGTTTCAGCTTCCCGGGGGTATTCATTTTCAGGGCAGCTGGAATTTCAGCATGCCGGCTATCCTGCGTGAAGACAGTTGCCAGCTTATCGGAGAAAATGGCTATATCCAGTTCCCTTTCTTTGGAAATGAAGTTCGTGTGGTTACTGATGCGGGTGCAGAATTACTTTCCTTCCAGCATCCCCAGCATATCCAGCAACCTATGATTGGCAAGGTGGTTTCATATTTCCAGGGTAACAGTGAAAATCCGTGTTCACTTGAAGAAGCAATGGTCAGTCTTCAGGTGATGGAGCAGGCTGTAAATGGTTAATAATCAGTTTAATAGATTTGTTAAAGTGGTAAAAAAGCAGTACATTGTTACCTTGAATTTTAACGTGATGTGCTGTTAAGAATTTTACTCATTCCCCTCCAGCCTACGGCTGGCAAGCCTGGCAGGTTT
>JBDLUZ010000221.1:0-6152 GCA_039805045.1 Bacteroidota bacterium
GATGCCCTGCTTTCCGGGATACTGGTAATGACAGCACTTTACTCCATAAACCTCATGATCCTGGGCAGATCGAATATACCGCTCATCAACACCGCATCCATATTTATCAAAAGTGACTGGCTGGGAAGTGAATTAAACGGACAACTGTTAACTGCGTTGATCTTTGTTGGCGTGATTTTAGCTTTGTTGATATACCTACTGCGAACAGATTTTGGCATCGCCATGCGGGCATCAGGAAATAATCCGGTTATGACCAAAGCACTTGGGGTAAATAACGACAGCATCAGAATTACCGGACTGGCTGTTTCCAATTCCCTGACTGGCCTGAGCGGATTTCTGGTTGCACAATACCAGGGTTTTACAGACATAAATATGGGTATAGGGATTGTAATAACCGGACTCGGTTCTGTGCTTGTTGCAGATGCTATAAAACAATGGTTCAATGTAAAAAAAATTGGCAGGCAGATCATGCTTGTGGTAATAGGCTGTGCTGTTTTTCAAGCAGTACTGGCCTTCACGCTCTCCATTGGCATCGACCCGAACCTGTTGAAACTGATCACAGCAACTTTTGTATTGCTGATTGTAGCACTACCCCGGTTAACAGCTTTCTCAAAGCATAAATAAAATTGACGTGCTGATAATCAACCATATTTCCAAAATTTACAATGCCGGCAGTGACGATGAAGTAAGGGCCCTGCATGATGTTTCAGTGGAAGTGAAAAAAGGTGAATTTTTGGTCGTTGTAGGCACCAATGGGAGTGGCAAATCAACATTGCTGAACCTTATCCTGGGAACAATTCTGCCAACAACAGGGTCTGTAAGTATTGATGGAAAAATAATCAGTCACCTCCCAGAGTACCGCAGGAGTCCATGGGTTTCGATGGTATTCCAAAACCCCGCAAATGGCACCGCACCAGACCTGAGTATTGTGGAGAATTTTAGGCTGGCTGCATTGCGTTCAGGTAAAAAGGGGATTGCCATTGGTAACAACAAAAAGTTCAGGCAACTGGTAAAAGAAAAGGTTACTGCGCTCGGCATGGGATTGGAAAATAAAATTGATCAGTCGATCGGAAGCCTTTCAGGGGGGCAACGCCAAGCCCTTACGTTGTTGATGGGTGTGATGGATAAAACATCCTTGTTGTTGATGGATGAACCTACAGCGGCACTGGATCCCAAATCTGCAAAAGTGGTCATGGAGCTTGCTGAACAAATCAACCAGGAAATGGGCATTACAATCATCCTCATCACGCATAGCATGAAAGATGCCTTGCAGTATGGCAGCCGACTGATCATGTTTGATGCAGGTAAAATCGTAAAAGACCTCAATAAAGATGCAAAACAATCACTCACCATTACTGAACTGCTGGAGTGGTTCGCTTAAAATAAAGATGTTATGAGAAAGAAAATTGCCATTGACATGGATAACGTAATCGTAGATATCGAACAGCACTGGCTGGATATCTACGAAAAGAAAACCGGAATAGTGATTGACCGGGCTTCTATCCAGGGAATACCCGAAGCAGAAGCCTTTCCGGATCCTGAAGCTGCCCGTGCCCTGTTGTTTGAGCCTGGTTTTTTTAAAACTGCACCCATCATGGAAGGTGCACTGGAAGCAGTCAGGAAACTGATGGATCACCATGAAATCTATATTGTTTCGGCAGCTATGGAATTCCCCAACTCGCTTGGTGAAAAAAGGGAATGGCTGGGAGAATTCTTCCCCTTCATCAGCTGGCGAAATATGGTATTCTGCGGAGATAAAAGCATTTTTGATACGGACTACCTGATTGATGACCATGTCAAAAACCTCGACTATTGCAAGGGTATACCACTGATGTTTACAGCTGCTCACAATGTGCACATCAACAGGCACACACGTGTAAACAACTGGAATGAAGTGCTGGACTATTTCAAGTTGTAAAGAGCCTGCTTCCTTGGTAATCAACACAATAAAGTAAATCCACATTCGTTAATGCATTCAAAATCAGACGCATGAAAAAGTTGATCAAAATCACGTTGTGGACCCTTCTCTCCCTCGTAGTACTTGCAGGACTGGGTTTGGCCGGCTTTGTGTACAAGGTAAAAAACGGCTTCCCTGTTTCTTATGAAACAGAAAAACCTGAAATTGAATTCCCTGCTGGAAAACCGGCTGTACTCGTATTCTCAAAAACTACAGGATACAGACATGAGGAATCAATTGATTCTTCAAAAAAAGTATTTGCTGAAATGGCCAAAGCCAACGACTGGTTCATCCATGAAACAGAAGCTGGTGGCGTATTCAACGAAGAACAACTGGCAAAATTCAATGTAGTAATCTTTAATAATTCAACCGGCAGGGTACTTAACGATGAACAACAATCTGCACTTGAAAAATATGTAGAAAACGGCGGTATGCTGATGGGTATTCATGGTGCGGGTGATGACTCTCACAACTGGTCATGGTACGAACAAAATCTCTTGGGCACAAGGTTTTCCCACCATGCCATGAACCCGCAATTACAGGAAACAGATGTTTACATCGGTAATTATGCAGACACCTCACTCTCAAAGGATATGCTGGCAGTTTGGAACCATACCGACGAATGGTATGTCTTCGAAACTCAACCAAAAGATGCTGTCATTCTTTGCCTGATTGAAGGCAATAAGATAAGTCCCAATGGGAACTTCCTTTGGATGCAAAACAAAAATTTCGGTATGGGAAAAGCCCATCCAATTGCCTGGTACAAACCAGTTGGCAAAGGTTACACCTGGTACACTTCCATGGGGCATAATCAAGATGCCTGGAAAAATACCAACTTCACCATGATGGTTGAAAATGGTATCAAATGGGGAAATACGCATTGATTTAAATGGAATATACAGACCTGACCTATACAGGAAATAACTTCAGCGAAACAGGCTTTGAATATGCCGAATATGACGGCTGCTCATTTGAAAACTGCAATTTCAGTGAGACAGACCTCAAAGGGAGCATTTTCATAGCCTGTTCCTTTATCAACTGCAACCTAAGCCTTGCTCGCATCAACAAGGTGTCCATGCAACAGGTGAACTTCACCGGCAGCAAACTCTTAGGCATACACTTTGAAGATGCCAGTCCATTTGGACTGCAAATCAGTTTCGAAAACTGCAACCTGGAAAGTGCCTCATTCTTCGGCCTGAAACTTTCAGGCACCCGTTTTGTGCAATGCAAAATGAGCAATACTGATTTTACAAACGCTGATATACAAGGTTCGGACCTCAGCGGCTCAGACCTTTCTGATGCCCGGTTCGATAATACCAACCTGGAAAAAGCCGACTTCCGCTCAGCCATTGGCTTTCAGATAGACCCCGACAAAAACCGGCTGAAAAAAGCCAAATTCAATGCACAAAACGCATTACTGCTGCTGGAGAAATATAGGCTGGACATAACTTACTAATCAGGGGTAACTACAAGGATTTATTCATTTCTGGCATCAAAAAATCCTCAGGATTTAATAACTTCAGCAAAATAACCCCTTGCCATGACCAACCGCCGTTTTATTCCCATCCTGCTGGGAGCTTTTGTTTTTTTGAACAGCTGCCAGTCCAACTCAGAAGATGCCAGAATCTTTCAAATGGATCCTGCTAAAGCTACTGCACTTGCAAAAGCGATAGATACCACCGTTAAACCCACACTGGCTGAAGGTCTTACGCTTCAGCTATGGGCAATGGACTCTCTGGTGGCTGACCCGGTTTCGATTGACATCGATGACCAGGGCCGCGTTTATTAATGTTGAAGAAAAAAGAGCCTTTCTCAGGAAAGTACTGGCTCCGGAAAACAGCAGCAAAAATACATGGCTGACAGACGTGAATGGAGACAGCTCCCGCGACTGGAGGGATATGACTGTTGAAAAAGAACATGTTTACAGAGTGGAAGATACCGATGGTGATGGCTATGCAGACAAAACACAAATGGTGGTGGACGACTTCAACACGGAAATAACTGACGCTGCAGGTGGCGTACTCAAACACGGAGACGACCTCTTTGTGGGTATTGGCCCTGACCTCTGGAGAATCAAAGAAAACAAAAAAGGCATTGCCTCAAAAACAACGTCCATCTCACACGGATATGGTATCCACGTGGGTTTCAGCGGCCATGGGATGTCTGGTGTTGAAGTGGGACCTGAAGGAAAAATCTACTGGCAGATTGGTGATATCGGATTCAGCGGCACCGATAAAAGCGGAAAAAAGTGGGAACATCCCAACAGTGGCGTTATCGTAAGATCCAATCCTGATGGCAGTGACTTTGAAGTGTTCGCCTATGGCAACAGGAATACACATGAGTTTGTATTTGACGAATATGGCAACATGATCAGTGAAGACAACGACGGAGACCACAGGGGTGAAAGTGAACGCCTGGTTTATATCGTGAACGGTGCGGATATCGGATGGAGAACCAACTGGCAGTTCGGTAAATACCGTGATCCCAACAACAACACTTATAAGGTATGGATGGATGAAAAAATGTATGTTCCCCGCTGGGAAGGACAAGCAGCTTACATTACCCCTACTATTAAAAACTTTGTAAATGGTCCAACCGGCATGGTTTACAACCCCGGAACTGCCATGGGCAAGGAATACCTGAACACCTTTTTTATCGCTGAATTTGTGGGAAACCCCGCCAGATCAGGCGTTCATGCCTTTAAACTGAAACCCAAGGGAGCTACATTTGATTTTGATACATCAAAACAAGTAGTAGGCGGACTCCTTGCTACGGGTATTGATTTTGGTCCGGATGGTGCCCTGTATATGGGCGACTGGATTGAAGGATGGGATACCAAAGATTATGGCCGCATCTGGAAGCTGGATGTAGCGAACCCCAATGTCAAAGAACGCAAAGACACAGAGAAATACATCAAGGCAGATTTTAAAGCTTACAAAGACAATGAATTGCAGGTGCTGCTGAAACATGCAGACATGCGCGTCAGGCAGAAAGCACAATTTGAACTGGCCAACAGGGGCAGTAAAGGATTGGACATCTTCAAACAAGTGCTTGCCGACAAATCACATCAGCTGGCCCGTGTGCATGCCATCTGGGGCATCAGCCAGTTTGCCCGCAAGAAACTCTCGGATGCATCAGCACTCGTTCCTTACCTGCAGGATGCCGACGCTGAAATCAGGGCGCAGGCTGCACGCTGGATTGGCGATGTGCGGTACAAAGATGCCGGAACACAATTGATTGCGCTGCTGAAAGATACTTATCCACGTGCCAGGTTCTTTGCTGCAGAAGCATTGGGACGGACTGAACATGCTGCAGGCATCCAGCCCATCATTGCCATGCTGGTGGCCAACAACGAAGAAGACAATTACCTCAGGCATGCCGGCAGCCTGGCATTGGCCAGAATAGGACAGGCAGCGCCTTTAGTTGCACTTTCCAAACATCCTTCCAAGGCCGCCAGAATCGCCGCTGTAGTTGCGTTAAGACGCATGCAGGATCCAGGCATCAGGGTGTTCCTCAAAGACAGTGATGAGTTTGTGGTTACAGAAGCAGCAAGGGCGATCAATGATGATCTTTCCATTACCGGAGCACTTGCCGATCTGGCTGAATCCCTGAACGACCGCCGCTTCAGCAATGAAGCTTTCGTAAGGCGTGCGATCAATGCCAATCTCAGGCTTGGAACTGATAAAAATCTGCAGAACCTGATTGGCTACATGAACGATGAAAAAGCACCTTCAGCTATGCGCAGCGAAGCCATGGATGCATTGAGCACATGGGCCAAACCTTCTGTACTCGACAGGGTAGACGGTCGCTTCCGCGGAGAAATTACCCGCGATGCAGCTCCTGTCAGGAAATCATCAATGTCAAGTCTGATACAATTGCTTAACGGAAAAGATTCAACCCTCCGTGAACATGCTGCCATGGCTTTCAGCAAACTGGAAATGGAGGAAGCAGCGCCCCAGGTCTTGGCACAATTGCAAAAAGAACCGGCCGCAAGTGCACGGATTGAAATGGTGAAAGCGCTTGCCAAAATGAAAGGAAATCACCTCGACCAGACCATCAGGCTCGCCATGAACGACAAGGAAAAAAGCGTAAGGGCAGTGGGCTTGAAAATGATCGGAAGCCTGAATATTCCCCGTGAAGTGATGGTTGTATTGCTTGAAAATGTGATCAAAACCAGAACACCCGAGGAAAAACA
>JBDLUZ010000222.1:0-3724 GCA_039805045.1 Bacteroidota bacterium
TTTTACCAACGCCAGGCTCTCCAATCAGGATAGGATTATTCTTCTTCCTTCTCGAAAGTATTTGTGAAACACGCTCAATCTCTGCTTCTCTTCCAACGATCGGATCAAGAGAGCCCGATTCAGCAAGTTTGGTAATATCCCTGCCAAAATTATCCAAAACAGGCGTTTTACTTTTGCCTCCAGCTTGTGCAGTTTTAGCTTTTTGTTGGATACTTTTTTTCTCTTCATCAAACTCTTCCTCAGGTTCATCTGAGAATTCGCTTTTAACATCGTTGCTTCTTACTACTCCCAGTTCATTGCGAAACAGATCGTAATCCACTTCAAATTGATTCAGGATCTGAGTGGCTATATTCTCTTTGTTTTTTAATATGGAGAGCAAGAGGTGTTCAGTTTCAACCATGGGACTTTTCAGCGCCTTGGCTTCCAATACGGTGACGCGGATAACTTTTTCTGCTTGTCTCGTTAACGGCAAGCTGTTGATATTCTGGATATTCTTACCGGATTTATCCTTCACCGCCATTTCCACTTCCTTCCGAAGTTCATATAAGTCTACATTTAGGTTCTGTAGTACTTTAAGTGCTGTATTTTCACCTTCCCTGATAACGCCCAAAAGCAAATGTTCGGTGCCGATAAAATCGTTTCCCAACCTAAGCGCTTCTTCCCTGCTGTAGGAGATGATTTCTTTTACCTGTGCTGAAAAATTATTATCCATAGTAGGTAAGATTTACGTGTCTGTACAATAATAATGAATTATTCCCAAACCCAAATGAGGTATATTTGTTCAATTGACCCCATAAATTGATTTACATGTTAAAAGTCAAAATTGATACCAAGGAGATATTTCATGTCATTTGCATAGAAGAAACCCTGCTTACTGCTATTATGGCAGAAAAATTTGAAGAATTGGTTGAGCAATTGCAAGCTGATGACGAAAAGAGTCTGGTTATAGACCTCAAAAATGTTGAACAAATAGACCTGACAGTTCCAGAAAACTTCATGCTGCTGCACAATAAAACCTACAGTAAAAGCAAATCCCTTGTATTCTGTAACGTTAATGCTGCAGTTAAACAGGTAATAGATGCCAAAACAGAGCCAGAGGCCCTTAACATCACGCCAACTGAATCTGAGGCATGGGATATTGTACAGATGGAGGAAATTGAGCGAGAACTTGACATGGATATTTAATTTTTACTGACATGTTCGCAGTCACCATATTAGGAAACAATTCAGCGCTTGCGATGCACGACAGGCATCAAACGGCTCAGGTTGTTATGTGTGATGCATATCATTTTTTGATTGACTGTGGCGAATCAACTCAAAGTCAGATGCAGCGCTACAAGGTAAAGAGATCGAAGATTGATTATATCTTCATTTCACACCTTCATGGAGATCATTTTTTCGGACTACCCGGATTACTCAATACATTCAACCTCTCCAACAGAAAGGAAGACCTCCACATTTTTGGTCCGCCCAGGCTCAAGGAAATCCTCGAACTGATCAAAGTAGCATCAGGTGCAAGCTATGCGTACGAAATTAAATTTCACGAATTATCTGGTGCCGGAACCATTCTTGAACTTGGACCAGTTACCGTTTCTTGTTTTCCCGTTTCTCACCGCATACCCTGTTGGGGATTCCGGTTTAATCTTGCAGGCAAACCTTCAAAATTCAGAGATGGGCAGCTAGTGAGGCCAGCCCTACCCTCAATAAGTTATGCCTATTGTGCTGATACCTGTTATGAGGAAAACATCATTGAATACATCAAAGAAGCTAGCCTCATTTACCATGAGTCTACTTACCTGGATGATCAACAAGAAAAAGCCAAAATGCGATTTCATTGCACCAGTTCACAGGCTGCTATGATTGCGGTGAAGTCTAAGGTAGGCAGGCTGCTCCTTGGCCACTACAGCAGCAAATACGATGATATCCAACCCTTTGAAACTGAAGCCAGACTGATATTCCGTGAAACCGAAGCCTCCCGGGAAGGAGTGACCTATCTCATAAAATAATTTTATTTTTATCATAAAATAATGCGATTTACTTTAGCGTAACTTTTAGTAGAATCCAGTCTCCTCAAATCAAACAAGATAAATCACAATATATGAGACGGATTATACCCATTTTTGCCTTTATTGTTTTACTCGCTGGATGTCAGAAATCACAAATTGATCAATCATCACCGGAAATAGTTCATGTTGCCGATAATAAATTGTCTGCTAAGGCAAATTTGGCGCTTCTGGAATTCGATCTTTCCCACAGCAGCAGAAGGAATAGATTTCCAAACCTGGCCACCGAAAACGGACAAACCCCAATAGATATTCCAAAAGAGACCAGAAAATTCAAATCAACTGATCCAGAAATTCATTACGAATCATTTTCATTAAACGACCACAATATTGAAAACCACGAAGGTGAGTACCTTAAAATCATTGTTTCCGGTGAAAATTATATAACGATCAGAGGAAAACGGTATGATCTGAAGCAATTCCATTTTCACCGAGATAGCGAACATGCTATCAGGGGAAAGAAATCTGCAATGGAAGTACACTTTGTTCATGTTGCGGCAGATGGGAAAATTGCTGTTATGGGGGTCATGCTCACTGCAACCAAACGAAACAATGAAAAGATTGCCGTTCTATTTGAAAACTCACCACTCATTCCAGGAGAACACCTGTCTATTGCAAAAAATTTCAATTCAAAAGACCTGCTTCCAAAAACATCTGCTGAATATTACAGCTACAGCGGTTCACTCACAACACCAAACCTGGACAATACACCCAATCCTGACGGACTCACCTGGATTGTGTTTAAATCCCCCATTCACATATCAGAAGCCCAATTGCATGCATATGCTGAGATTTATGAAGAGCTAAATGTACGTTTATTGCAACCCGTTGGAGATCGTACCATATGGGAAAGGGTTGAAAGAGATTAATTTCAGCTCATTTCTTTAGACAGACTTGAAATAAATTAATTTTGGTCTGTTTAATTAGCTGAAGATGAATACAATAATGGCTTCAAAAACCAGGATTGCCCCCACCCCAAGTGGTTTCCTTCACTTGGGCAACATCTTGTCTTTTGCCATCACAGCAGGTTTGGCCAGAGATATTGGAGCATCGATTCTGTTGAGGATAGATGACTTGGACAAATCAAGGATGCGATTGGAATACCTGCAAGATATTTTCAATACCCTTGATTTTTTGGGTATACCTTGGGATACTGGTCCGCGGGATGCAGCGGATTTTCTTGAAAACTGGACACAAACTAAACGCCTCGAAATATATAAATTGGGATTGCAGGAATTGGCCAATTCAGGACTTGTTTATGCCTGCCGTTGTTCCAGGAAAGACATCAGCAGCCAGATGCCGGGGGATGTCAGTTGCAACTGCAGGGATGAAAAAATACCACTTGAATCCCCTGAAGTGAGTTGGAGATGGCTCCCGGAAAAGGGGCAACCAATCAGTTACCATGACTTCCTAATGGGACCAGTAACCAGCCCTATAGCGCAAGAGATCCAGCATTTTGTAGTGAGGAAAAAGGATGGCATGCCCTCCTATCAGCTGGCTTCGGTGTTGGATGACCATCATTTTGGCGTTGACTTGATTGTAAGGGGTGCCGACCTCCACAACTCCACGTTGATGCAGTTGCATTTGTCTCAGAGCATGCAACAAAGTAATTTTCCGCGGGCACAATTCCTTCACCACGATCTGCTAAGAGACAGTTTGGG
>JBDLUZ010000223.1:0-3709 GCA_039805045.1 Bacteroidota bacterium
TGCAGACAACAATGCCATCGCTGTTTTTGATGTGGCTGTTCCCGGCAAAAGTCTTCCGAAAGGCTTCATTCCTGTTGGTTGGTACCCCAGCGTTGTGCGCTTCATCAACAATAAAATCTGGGTTGCCAATGCTAAGGGGATGACCTCCAAAGCCAATCCATTCGGACCCTCACCATTGCGGAATAGGGAAGAAGTGATTCATCATGGATTTGAAACCAGGCCTGGCGATCAGGTAGAGTATATAGGCGGATTGTTTAAAGGCACCATGAGCATCATTGATATGCCCGCACAACCCCTGATGGATCAATATACCCGCGCAGTGTACCGTAATTCACCTTACTCTTTGCAAAAAACCGCTATTGCCGATTCTTTGGCTTCCGGATTTCCCATTCCGGTGAAAAAAGGACAGGTTTCTCCCATCAAGTATGTGTTTTATGTGATCAAGGAAAATCGTACATATGATCAGGTGCTCGCTGATGTGAAAGGAGGCAATGGAGACACTTCACTTTTACTTTTTGGGAAAAATATCACGCCCAACCAACATGCACTGGCTGAGTCATTTGTGCTGCTCGATAACTTCTATGTTAATGCTGAAGTGAGTGCCGACGGACACAATTGGAGCATGGGCGCTTATGCCACGGATTACTTGGAGAAAACTTGGCCCAGCAGTTATGGCGGACGCGGTGGAACCTATGGTGGAGAAGGTGAAAGGGAAATTGCGAACAACAAGGGCGGTTTCATTTGGGACCAATGTAGGAAGTATGGTGTCAGCTACCGCAGTTATGGTGAATTTGTAAATGATGGTAAAGCAACTGTTTCATCCTTAAAGGGGCATATATGTGAATACTTTCCGGAATACAACATGAACATCCGCGATACTACACGCATTAACCTTTGGAAGCGTGATTTTGATTCGTTGCTGGCGTTGGGTAAAGTACCACAGTTCAATACCGTGCGTATCGGAAATGACCATACAGAAGGTGTTAGACTGGGAAGACCCTCGCCATTTGCACATGTGGCAGATAATGACATGGCAGTTGGTATGTTCATTGAATACCTTGCCAAAAGTCCAATTTGGAATGAAACGGCCGTTTTCATTTTGGAAGATGATGCCCAGAATGGGGCAGACCATGTGGATGCACATAGGAGTCCAGCCTACTTGGCAGGTGGATTTGTAAAGCGTGGGTTTGTTGATCATACGCTGTATACGACTACGTCCATACTGCGGACAATGGAGTTGATACTTGGTCTTGAACCCATGACCCAGTATGATGCTGCCGCTACCCCCCTATGGCGATGCTTTGATAAAGTAGCAAAGCCTTTTTCATTCAATATGCTTGAGCCTAACGTGAATTTAAATGAAAAAAATACAGCCATAAACGAATGGCAGCGCAGGTCTGAAAAGTTTAATTTCGCCAAAGAAGACAGCAACAATGATATTGAATTCAATAAAGTGCTTTGGCATGGGATCAAAGGGAATGTACCTTTCCCGGGGCCACGCCGTGCTGCTTTCCTGAAAATCGAAGCAGAAGAGGATGAGGATTGACCATTCTGGTTTTTGAATTGCGTAACTTAGGGCTTCAAAAATTGTATACATGCAGCAAGTCCTACGCAATTGTCTTCTCGCTTCTGCCGTGATTTTATCTTTTGGTGGAAAAGTAAATGCACAGAAAAAACAGCAAAAACCTGTCTCACAGGCTGAAGTTCCTGCCTTTGACCTGGAGAGCTATTTCAAGCCCGTTTTCTGGCGTAACCTTGGTCATTCCAGAGGTGGCCGTTCTGTATCTGCTACAGGTGTTAAAGGGAATACCCTGGTTTACTACATGGGTATCACAGGTGGTGGTGTGTGGAAAACAGAGGATGCAGGTCAAAGCTGGAGAAATATTTCTGACGGTTATTTCAAAACTGGTTCTGTTGGTGCAGTGGCTGTGGCCCAGAGCGACCCCAATGTGGTTTATGTGGGAATGGGGGAGCATGCACCCAGAGGTGTCATGACTTCTTATGGTGATGGTGTTTATAAATCGACTGATGCCGGAAAAACCTGGAAACATCTGGGGCTTGAATTGACCCGACATATTGCAAGCGTGCGCATCCATCCACAAAACTCAGATGTTGTCTATGTGGCGGCTCAAGGTGCCCTTAATGGTCCTTCTAAAGAACGTGGTATTTTCAAATCTGATGATGGTGGCAAGACATGGAAAAATATTTTATATGTGGATGAAAATACGGGTTGTTCTGACCTGAGCATGGATTTGAATAATCCGAGAATCCTCTACGCGGCCATGTGGGACCACCGCAGGCTGCCATGGGCCGTTCAGAGTGGCGGTAAGGGGTCTGGTCTCTACAAGAGCACCGATGGTGGAGAGTCCTGGGTAAAAATCCAGCAAGGATTGCCTAAAGAACTCGGAAAGATGGGTATTTCTGTTTCACAGGCAAACCCTGAGAAGGTGTATGCCCTTGTAGAGAGTGATACGGAAAAAGAACAGGGTGGATTATTCGTTTCCAACAATGCGGGTGAAAACTGGACCAGAATAAGCAAGGATCACAGGCTGATCTCAAGGGCCTGGTATTATATAGAGGTTTTTGCAGATCCGGTTCAGGAAAATACGGTTTATGTGCTGGGCGCAGCTGGATTGAAGTCGGAAGATGGTGGAAAAACATGGAAAGACATCAGGGGTACACATGGCGACTATCACCAACTCTGGATCAATCCGGAGAACAACCAGAATATGGTCATCGCCAATGACGGTGGTGCTGCCATCACCTTCAATGGAGGCAAAATGTGGTCAGCACAAAACAACCAGCCCACGGCACAGTTCTACCGCATCAATGTAGACAATCTCTTTCCTTACAATATCTATGCTGGTCAGCAAGACAATACCTCTGTAAAAATCGCAAGCAGAAACACGTCTGGCGGAGGTATTACAGAAAGGCAATGGACTTATTCCGCTGGCGGTGAATCTGCATTCCTGGGCTTCGATCCCAATAATCCGCGTTATGTGATGGGTGGAAGCTACCAAGGTACAATCGAACTGCTGGATACCCATACAGGAGAAGGAGTAGGGGTGATGGTTTATCCCGTCCAGTACCAGGCCATGCAACCCAAAGACATGCAGTACCGCTTCAACTGGAATGCACCTATTCTCTATTCCAAGCATGAAAAGAATGTTTACTACCATGCAGGTAACCGCTTATTCAAGACAAAAGACATGGGCAAATCCTGGGAGGCGATCTCCCCAGATCTCACTACGCATGACACCACCAAAATGGGCATCAGCGGTTTCCCTTATACCAATGAAGGCGCAGGTGGTGAAAATTATTGCACCATCTCCTATGTGATGGAGTCAGACAAGGAGAATGGTGTAATCTATACGGGCAGCGATGATGGACTGGTTCATGTTACACGTGATGGCGGCAAGACCTGGGAAAACATCACCCCCAAAGACCTTGGAGAAGCGCTGATCAATGCCATTGAAGTGTCTCCCCATGATCCTGCAACCGTTTATGTGGCAGCCAACAAATACAAGCTGAACGACTTTACGCCGTTTGCTTACAAGTCAAACGACTATGGTAAAACCTGGACAAAAATCGTAAATGGTATTCCCTATGGCGCATGCATGCGGGTAGTACGGGAAGATGAGGTTAGAAAAGGTTTGCTTTTTGCTGGAACAGAAACCGGTTTGTATATTTCTTTTGATGGTGGTGCCAA
>JBDLUZ010000224.1:0-3641 GCA_039805045.1 Bacteroidota bacterium
TGGCACTCTACTGGAGAGACCGTAAAAATGTTCCGGTTGTGGTGAAAGAAGAGAGCATGAATTCCCGTGAGTTCTGGATGTTTGTGGGTTCGCTCCTCCTGCTGATTTCAGCTGTTTACATCATCGTTTTAACATCACTTCCCTTTATCAACAAGCTCATCGGCACAAGCTGGGCTATTGGTGATGAGGTAGAATATGTGTACAACAGGATCATGGTGCTGGTAACAATCGTTCTGGCTCTGCTGACTGCCATGACGCAGTATTTCAAATACAAAGACACCACGAGAAAATACCTCTGGTCCAAATTGCTGATACCCACCATTATCTCTGCAGTATTGGGGGCACTGGCCAGTATTTTTGGTGACATCAACTACGATAAATTCGGATTGGGTTACTTGGTGGCTATTCATATAGCACTGTGGGCATCCATCTACACAGTTGTTGCCAACGCATTCTACCTCGGTTCAGTTCTGAAGTGGAAAATGAAAGCTGCAGGCTCATCCATTACCCACTTTGGATTCGGATTGATGCTGGTTGGTATTCTTATCTCTGCCTCTAAAAAGGAGTTGATTTCACAAAACCTTACTGGCATTCTGGTTAAGGGTCTGCGTGATAACAAGGGAAAGGAAGATAATCCGCTGGAAAACATGACCCTGATATACAACACACCCATACCAATGGGTAAGTATATGGTTACATACCTCGGTGATTCTGCTGAACCAAAGAACAACAAGGTTTATTTCAAAATTAACTTTATTGAAACGGACACAGTTACGAATGAAGTGAAGGATCAGTTCATGATTACACCCAATGCATTCATGATCAAATCCGAAACCGGTTCAAACCTTTCATCCAATCCGGGTGCCAAGCATTACCTCACCAGCGATGTATTTGTTTACATCACTTCCTGGATGAGTCCGGAGAACGCCAAAAAAGACACATCTGAGTTCAAATACACCCGGGTTTCTCAAGGCGATACCGTTTTTTATTCCAATGGTTATGTCTTGGTTGAAGACCTGGTAAGGGCCAACAAGAACGACAATAAAGACCTGCCGCTGGTAGACAGCGCTTGGTTGTCTAAACTGAATGTAGTATCCAGCCAGGGTGTTGGATTTAAATCAACCCCCGGATATTTTGTACAAAAAGGTTTTGGTTTCAGCAAGGCAGATACCGTCATGGAGCAGTCTCTGGTACTGAATTTGGAGAAAAGGGGTAAGGATGATGTTTACCTGGGTGTCAAAGAAAGTGCTTCGGTAATGAGGTATATTACACTCAAGGCTTTCCGCTTCCCGCTGATTAACCTGTTGTGGCTCGGAACAGTCATCATGGTAATCGGATTCATGATCAGTATGTATTTCAGGTTAAAAAGCAAATTATACGCCATCTAATGTAAAATAAGGATGAACAGACTGCTCATCATCTTTTTCTTAGGTTTAGCAGGTCATAGCTTTTCACAAACAAGTTATGGTCCTAACGATACGCTGGTTGTCCCCTTCATTGTATATGGAGGGGACACCATGACTTATAGGGTCATGGATCAGGTTTTCGTATCTGCTAAAATGAGTAAAGAGCAACGGAAGGCAAACAGGGAATGGACCCGCCTGCGCAATGCCGTTTATGTTACATATCCTTATGCCATGAAGGCCAGTGCCATCATCAACGATGTAAACAAGCACCTTGCGGGCGTTACAGATGAACAGAAAAGAAAAAAGTACCTCAGTCTGCGGGAAAAAGAGTTAAAGAAAGAGTTTACAGCACCGTTAACCAATCTTTCCGTTTACCAGGGGAAAATATTGATGAAACTCATTAACAGGCAGACGAAGAATACCTGTTATGAACTGGTAAAAGAATACAGGGGAGGCTTCTCAGCCCGGTTCTGGCAAACCCTTGCATGGGTTTTTGGCGGCAGCCTGAAACAGAATTATGATCCCAACGGGGAAGATGCTGAAATGGAAAGCATCGTACAGGAAGTTGCCCGCATGTACGGACATGCCTCCTGATTACTTATCTTTGCAGCGCAAAAATCAATACATGAAATTATATGTTCTCGCAATCGGGGTTCACCCTGACGATGTTGAACTCAGCTGTTCCGGCACGTTGATCAATGAGGTCAGAAAAGGCAATGCTGCAGGAGTGGTTGATCTCACAGCTGGAGAACTGGGAACACGGGGAACAGCAGAGACAAGGGCTTCAGAAGCGGCTCTGGCAGCGCAAGTCATGGGTCTATCCATCCGCGAGAACCTCGGCATGCGGGATGGTTTTTTCAGGAATGATGAGGATCATCAGTTGAAGGTTATCCGCGTAATCCGGAAATACCGTCCGGAAGTTATTTTGGCAAATATCCTGGATGACCGCCATCCCGATCATGGAAGGGCTGGTAAGCTTGTGGCCGAATCTGCATTCCTGGCAGGATTAAGCAAAATTGAAACAGTTGATGAAGATGGTCGTCCGCAGGAGAGATGGAGACCGAAACAAATACTACATTATATCCAGGACAGGTTTTATGAACCCCAGCTGATTGTAGATATATCAGCTGTATTTGAACAGCGGATGGAAGCAATCAAAGCATATGCTACCCAGTTTCATACCCAGCCAGCTGGCGCTATTGGTACCCAAACATACATTTCAACGCCTGGATTCATGGATGCAATCATTTCAAGGTCGAGGTTGATGGGGAAGCGAATAGGCGTGCAGTATGGAGAAGGCTTTATGACGCAAAAATCAGTGGGTATCCGCAGTCTCGAAGATTTGGTACTTGTAGAGACCTAAGGATGAAACTATTGCCGCTAAACAAAATATAAAAATTAAACGGAGAACATGTCAAAGGTAAAAGTAGGTTTGGTGCAGATGAGTTGCAGTGGTGATGCCAAATCCAATATGGATAAGGCCATTGCAGGCATCAAAGCGTCGGCTTCCCAGGGGGCAGAAATTGTTTGCTTGCAAGAATTGTTCACATCACTGTATTTCTGCGATGTGGAGGATTACGAAAATTTCAAACTGGCAGAACCTATACCCGGTCCCTCAACAGATACCTTATCCGCTGTTGCCAAAGAGTTGGGTGTGGTGATCATCGCCTCTCTGTTTGAGAAGAGGGCCCAGGGATTGTACCACAACACCACAGCTGTTTTGGATGCTGATGGCACCTACCTCGGGAAGTACCGTAAAATGCATATTCCTGATGATCCCGCTTATTTTGAAAAGTTTTATTTCACTCCCGGCGATTTGGGGTATAAGGTTTTCAAAACAAAGTTTGCCACCATTGGCGTGTTGATATGTTGGGACCAGTGGTATCCTGAAGCAGCCAGACTTACTGCGCTGAGGGGTGCTGAGATTCTTTTTTATCCGACTGCTATTGGTTGGGCAACTTCACAGGATGCTGCCACCAATGAAGAGCAATACAATGCCTGGCAAACCATCCAGCGCAGCCATGCTGTTGCCAATGGTGTGCATGTGGTGAGTGTAAACCGTGTTGGTTTTGAGCAGGATGGCGCCATGAAATTTTGGGGAGGATCATTCGTTTCCAATCCATTTGGTTCCCTCATTGTGAAAGCCACCCACGATCAGGAAGAGGTTATTGTTACTGAACTGGATTTATCCAAAACCGATAGCTACCGCACCCACTGGCCTTTCATGAGAGACAG
>JBDLUZ010000225.1:0-5261 GCA_039805045.1 Bacteroidota bacterium
TGGCACCTTACTGAAGACCAGGGCTGGCGGATAGAAATCAAAAAATATCCCCTCCTCACACAGGTTTCTTCTGTGCGGAAGGAAACCATGCTCGGACATTACCGCGATAAGAAATTCGATGGCAAGTCTTATGGTGGCTTCTATACACAGGATCAAGTAAAGGATATTGTGGCCTATGCTGCCAGCAAATATATCAATGTCATTCCTGAGATTGAAATGCCAGGCCATTCCCAGGCTGTTCTCGCCGCCTATCCACAGTTTGGCTGCAATCCAGATAAGATTTATCAAGTGGCCACCCGGTGGGGTGTTTCAGAAGATGTGCTTGCACCAAGAGAAGAGACATTTACTTTTTTGCAGGATGTGCTTACAGAAGTGATGGCCTTGTTTCCCGGACAGTATATCCACATCGGTGGTGATGAGTGTCCCAAAACACAATGGAGAGAAAGTCGGTTCTGCCAAGACCTGATCAAAAAACTGGGGTTGAAGGATGAAGATGAGTTACAGAGCTATTTTATCCGCAGGATTGACAAGTTCGTTACTTCAAAAGGCAAGAAACTGCTTGGCTGGGATGAAATCCTTGAAGGCGGTTTGTCGCCTAACGCCATGGTGATGTCTTGGAGAGGGGTAAAAGGTGGAGTGGAAGCAGCCAAACAGAAACATGATGTGGTGATGTCTCCTAACAATTTCTTTTACCTGGATTACTATCAGGGAGATTCCAAGACGGAGCCCCTGGCTATTGGCGGTGATCTTCCTTTATCTAAATGTTACTCTTTTGAACCTGATCTTCCCGAGCTTACGGAAGCGGAAACAAAATATGTTGTGGGTATACAGGCCAATGTATGGACAGAATACATCAGCAACATCCGTTATGCTGAATACATGACATTTCCCCGGGGATTGGCCTTGTCTGAAATTGCCTGGTCGCCCAAAGCTCCCAAAGATTTTCCAGCCTTCAAGAAGCGTGTGGAAAAACATATGCCCTATATGGATGCACTAAAAATCAATTATTCCAAAGTTTTCCTTAAACAATAAGCGAACAGTTTTTACTGAAATCATAATTTCAAAAATAAAACCCATGCCGGTATATACACTCAACGTAAATGGTAAAGCCCTGAAGGTGGATGTGGCAGCAGATACGCCGCTGCTCTGGGTGCTGCGCGATAACCTCAGACTAGTGGGAACAAAATTCGGTTGTGGCATTGGCTCCTGCGGTGCCTGCACAGTTCACCTGAATGGGAATGCCACACGTGCCTGTCTGACGCCAGTGTCTTCAGTTGGCGCTTCCAAAGTAATCACCATCGAAGGATTGTCTGAAAAGGGTGATCACCCGTTGCAACAAGCCTGGGATGAGGTGGATGTGCCCCAGTGTGGATATTGCCAGGCTGGACAGATCATGACTGCAGCCGCTTTTTTGAAGAAAACCCCCAATCCCACAGTTGAACAGGTTGAAACAGCGATGAACGGCAATCTGTGCCGTTGTGCAGCCTATCACCGCATCCGTGAAGCTGTTTTGGTAGCCAGTAAAAAAACGAAATAATCATGGAACATACAATACACAACGAAAGAAGGGATTTTCTGAAGAAAGTTTCTCTCTCTGGAGGCGGACTCCTGCTGGGTTTCACGCTTTTTGAAGACCTGATGGCCGGACCGGTGCAGGGTCAGTTTGTTGAGGGACTGAAACATGATTTCAACAGTTATTTGTCCATTGCCCCTGACGGAACAGTCACCATCGCTTCTCCTAATCCGGAACTCGGACAAAACATCAAAACATCTTTTGCCATGATTGTGGCTGAGGAGCTTGATGCCGACTGGAACAAGGTAGTTGTGGTGCAGGCCCCGCTAGATACCAATCGCTTTGAACGCCAACTTACTGGTGGAAGTGGAGCTGTTCCCCATTCCTGGAAGAGATTGCGTAATGCCGGAGCTACTGCCAGACTCATGCTGGTAACTGCTGCAGCCAGCCGTTGGCGCGTATCGCCTGCTGAATGTACCGCTTCAGAAGGGATGGTGATGCATGAAGCCAGTGGTAAAAAAGCAAGCTATGGCGAACTCGTTATGGATGCAGCTAAATTGCCTGTTCCGCCAGAAGTGAAACTGAAGGATCATAAGAGTTTCAAACTCATCGGAAAGCCCATCCGTAATGTCGAAAATAAAAATATTGTTACCGGCAAGGGCTTATTCGGACTCGATTTTTACCGGGAGGGCATGATGTATGCTGTGATTCAGCGCCCGCCTGCATTCGGAACCCAAATTAAGTTGGTGAATGATAAGGCTGCAAAGGCCATGCCAGGTGTTACCCATGTGGTCACGTTCAAAAATAATGTAGCTGTGGTGGGAACATCCACCTGGGCTGTGCTGAAAGCCCGCAAGGCGCTTGACATCAGTTATGAGCCCATACCCGGTACCAAGCCAGAAAGTTCAACAGACCATGATGCCTTGTTCACCACCATGATGAACAGGACAGATGCAAAGGTCAACCGAAAAGAAGGAGATGTGGAAGCTGCCTTTAGTAAAGCGGCAAAAGTGATCAAACGGGAGTTTGAGTGTCCGTTCATCCCCCACAACCCCATCGAACCGATGAATTTCTTTGCTGATGTCAGGCCAGACGGCGTTGAGTTGGTTGGACCCACACAAACCCCGGGATCTGCCCGCAAGGCGGTATCTGACCTGCTCAAAATACCAGAGAACAAGATAACGGTAGACATTACACGCCTGGGAGGCGGTTTTGGTCGCCGCTTGAAGTTTGATTATGTAGTGGAAGCAGCAGAAGTTTCATCCATCATCAAGAAACCGGTCAAACTCATCTGGACCCGCGAAGACGATATGGGTGGCGGCAGTTACAGACCAGCCGTTAGATACAGGTTTGAGGCGGCCATCGATGCACAGGGTAATCTTACCGGGTATAAGCTTAGGGGAGTAGGCATCAATGTAGGCAACTCAACCAGGGAAAACAATTTCCCATCCGGTTCAATTGATAACCTGCTGATTGATTCAGTAGACCACAGTTCTCCCATTACAACTGGAGCATGGCGAGCACCAGTTACAAATTTTCTTGCCTGTGCTGAACAAAGTTTCCTCGATGAGGTAGCTGAAGCCATGGGAAAGGATCCGGTTCAGTTGAGATTGGAGTTGCTGCAAAAAGCCAGAACAGCGCCAGCCGGACCAGTAAGGTATGATATAGACCGTATGGAACATGTGATCAAAGCCGTTGCTGAGAAATCACAGTGGGGCAAGAAGCCTGGTGTAGCCCAGGGATTCAGTGTTTATTTTTCACATGCCTCCTATGTAGGTCAGGTTTGTGATGTGGTGATGGAAGCCGGAAAGCCAGTGGTGAAGAAGATTACAGCTGTTTCAGATTGTGGTATTGTCATCAATTCATCAGGAGCCCAACAGCAGGTTATGGGTGGCATACTTGACGGATTCGGACATGCCATGTATGGAAAACTCAGTTTCACCAATGGCGAACCAGAACAAAAGAATTTCAACGTCTATAGACATGTGCGCATGAAAGGCATCCCTGAAGTTGACGCCAGCTTTGTTGACAATGGCAAAGATCCTACCGGTCTTGGTGAGCCGGCTCTTCCTCCAACCGGTGGAGCAGTTGCCAATGCCATTTACAAAGCCACTGGGAAGAAAGCCACTGGGAAGCGGATTTACAAACAACCTTTTATTGAACAAGATCCATTAAAGGAAGCAGAATAGACATGAAAAAATTGGCACATATGGCCCTGGTTGTAGACAACTACGACAGGGCCATTGATTATTACACGCAGGTGTTGGGATTTACACTTGTTCATGATGAGGTGTTGAGTGAAACCAAGCGTTGGGTGCTCGTTTCCCCTGGTGACGGAAGTTGCCAGCTGCTGTTGGCTAAGGCTGCTTCAGCCGTTCAAGAGCAGGCTATCGGAAACCAGAGTGGTGGCCGTGTCTTTCTTTTTTTGCATACGGACACTTTTGATGAAGACTATGCCAGGCTCCTTTCCCATCAGGTAGAGATCGTCAGGGCTCCCGAAGTCATGCCCTATGGCAAAGTTCTGGTTTTCAAAGATTTGTATGGAAATTTGTGGGATTTGATTGGAAAAGAGGTTATTCAGAACTGATTTAGACTTGTCTAAATTAGATCTGGAAGAAAACTTCAGCCATGATTTATCCTCATCTTAACCTGGCATAACAACTTTTTGTGCTGAAAATGGTTAATTTCACTAAAATAAAAACACAGTCGTTATGAAAGTTCTATTCAATCTCCTGGTTGTTTCACTGCTCTCTCTTACAGCACTGCAGGCGCAAACAGCCGATGACAGTTATTTCCTTGGTAAGTGGGAAGTACTGGTGAAAGAGACACCCAATGGTAATGTAACCTTGCCTGCCCGTTTTGAAAGGAAGGATGGCAAATTGTTGGGTTATTTTACAGACCTTGAATCCAAGCAGGAGAAGAAAATGGATACCGTTTTCATGGGTGGTGGCAGGATCAATTTTGCCTTCAATACTGCGGGTTATGATCTCACCGGTCACCTCACAAAAAAGGATGATGACAATGCCACTGGTAGCCTGATGGATATGTTTTCCATGGAAGCCAAGCGCATGAAAGATGCTGCTGCAGCGGGATCAGCCTCTTATTTTGAAGGTAAGTGGGATGCACTCGTGAAAGAGACTCCCAACGGAGATGCTACTGTACCTGTTCGTTTTGAAAAGAAGGATGGTAACTGGAAAGGATATTTTACTGAACCAGGATCTACTACAGAGAAGGATATGGCCTCTGTAAAGCTGGATGGTGAGAACCTCGTTTTTGAATTTTCGATTGCAGGATATGATGTAAGTGTTACACTCACTAAAAAAGACGACAACACAGCGACGGGCAGATTGATGAGTATGTTTGATGTGATTGCTACAAGAAAGAAATAAGCTATTCTGGCAAATAAAAAACGGGGATGCATTTATGCGTCCCCGTTTTTTATTTGCGGAGTATTCCGTCAATCTATTTGAACAGCATCCAGGCCACCAGCAGGGTTACGCCTATGTTGAACAGCTGTGCGATAAGGAAAGCATAAAGTGGTTTCTTGCCCTGTCCGTTGAACAGTTCCCTGAAATCCGTTTCCAATCCAATGCTGGTGAATGCCAGTGCAAACCAAACTCCCTGCAGTGCTTTCAGGTGACCCTTCACAGCATTGTTGGTATCGGCATCAATGAAGAAGGAAAAGAGCAGTGAAGCTGCAATGAATCCGATGACAAACTTGGGAAACCTTTCCCAGATCACGGCGGCA
>JBDLUZ010000226.1:0-3619 GCA_039805045.1 Bacteroidota bacterium
ACTTGTATCCTTGATGAAATAGGGATTTACATCAAAAGAGCCGGAACCCTGCATGGTGGCTTCAATAAACTGACTCAGTGTATCATATATTTTTCCATTATAGAATCCCAATCTGGATTTGGAACTATAATAGTCATTATTGCTGATGTCAAAGGTTGATGGATTTGTTCCTACATAGGCAGAATACCCTCCGCCTGTGTTGGCGAAAATATTGTTTTTGATGGTTAACCCCACACCACCATTGATTTCAATGGCACGACCATTGACAAGATCCACTCCAGTAACATTAATACTGTTGAAAAGAATTTTGGAACCATTTGAACCCCCATTCACAACAATTCCTTTAGACAATCCCAATCCCACAGTATGAATGAAATTATTGGCAACCAAACTGTTTTGCCCATTGATTACTACACCCGTACCTGCCTGAATATTGGTGATTTTATTACCCAAAAACTGGATACCGTTGCCTGATATGGATGCGGCAATTTCCCTTGTATTGTAAAAGTTATTACTTCTTATCAGCGTTTTGGCACCTGAAGCTGCAGTAACATTTAACCCGACTGGTCCGTGATTCCAAAATTCATTGCTGTCAACTTCTAAATGACCCCTAACCAATGCCGGGATGTACAATCCCTCACCATTTTGCCCACCAACAATTATATTCCTCTTAATGTAAACGGTATCGGATGGTACTTCGAAAAAATTAATGCCACGGTAGGTATACAATGAATTTCTTTCTATGGTTATTTTTTTACTTGATTTTACGTTGATACCCCACATGACATGTGGTGAAGTAATATTATTCCCTTTTATATTTATATTATTTGAAGAGGCTATGAAAAAAGGGTTCATCCTATTTTTTTCAAATTCCAAATATGACGAATTATCATCAGCAATTACAGACCAAGAGCCTGCTGCAGACCTGTAAATATTGAGGTATCGATAAGTGATGTAACTAGCACCACTCAGCTTGATGGTATAATCGTTGGATGGATTACTAGGCTTGTAATGCAATTCCGCCTTACTGCTGTCACCTTTTTCACCTTCAAAAGTCACGGTATTAACAGCACTTGCACCAGGAATTTGAAACAAATGAATCTGTTCATCGTAAATCCCATCCCTAACCTTAAATACAACCGGGCATGATACGCCAGCATTATTGAGGGCTAGAGCTGCATCGGTAAAGGTCGGAAAATTGGGATTGGCCCCACCGATAGTATAAGTTCCGCAAAGGGCAGTAAACAGATCCAGATTCAAGGTGTCATTGAGTTTGTTGAGGTCGTTCATCCCATTGGGGTTATCCACCCAAATCTTGAACTTGGTCCTTGAACCTGCAGGAAAATTGTAACTCCCAATGTTGATATTTGACTGCGCACTGTCCCGCACAATATTACCCGTCCAACTGTAATCCGTCTGCCTGACGCCGTTAGCCGTCCACCTCAATGTTCCTGAAGTAATGGTTTCATAACCTTCGTTGGTCAGGGTAACTGCAATGGGACTCACACCGGATTTTACCGGAACAGTTGGCATATCCAATTGCTTTACTCTGGCATCACGCGATAGTGGAGCAAGCAGTTTGACATTGTCTACAATCCAATACCTGGATGAATCACCGTTCCAAGTAAACCTGACTTTGGCATTGGTTTTTCTACCGATATGGGAACTGAGGTCAATTGACTCTTTTACGGAGCCAAGTGTACTATCCATATAGGTTTTGACCACAACCCAAGCTGTACCATTGAAAACCTCAATTTCAGCTTTTCCACCGCGTTGCGACTTGAATTCATGGTCAAAATACAAGATGATGAAGGGACTGAAAGAACAATCCACATAGGGTGTTTCCAAAGAGACTTTTTCAATACCATTACCCCCAGAGTAATTTTCGCTGTCAAAAATCGCAAATTGCCCAACCACAGGAAATGCCGCAACCCTCTTGCCTGGATTATCGAACCGCCATTCATCCGTTGCAGATCCTGTAACCGTTAAATTATTCCATCCCACAGGTGGCTTGATACCGGTTGCGGATGAAAAATCCTCGTTCAGCAGATAGACCTGACCATGGGCAAATCGGCCTGAAAAGGAAAAGACCAGGGTGAAAACAAGGAAGGCAAAGACATGAAGGTGCTTTTTCATAATAGATTGTTTATCAGTACCAAGGGATAAATCTTTTGTCTGTTGATTTGTCGCGGAAGGAATAAATCGCTGAAATTTCGAAACTCCGGTTATTGGTTTTGGAGAGGTTCAAGCTGCTGGCTACAATATCATAACTCAGTCCTATTTGCAGGTCGTTGTAGTTGAATCCGAAATACGGAATGAATGAATCATTCAAACGGTACCATGCGCCCATGAAAACAGAGATATCATTACCCGGACTGCTCAGGTATTGCCCATATGCCAAACCCAAAGTCAACTCCCTTGATCTGGCTTGTTGTTGGAATAAGGCAGAAGTCAGCAACACGCCTGTTTCACCCATATATCTGTTGGCACCCACCGTTAGGCTATACCTTATCGGGATAACATTTGCATCATCTCCTAAAAAACTTTCTTGAGGTCTGGTGAGGTGGTAACCGGAGAAACCCACATGGTATGTACCACTTTCATTGGCATGGGTATAATTCAAACCCGTATTCCAATCGAGATAGTTGATATTATTATTCTGGAAAAACTCATCTGAAGGCAGTGACAAGTCAAAACCATTGGAGCTGAATTGGGTAGCGAAGCTGATTTCAGTGGGGTCAAGACGTTTGTTGACGAGAACCGATTGAAATCCGATGGACAGTTTATGCATCCTGTCCTCATCCAAGAATAGGTGATAGCCTACTGAGATTCCGCCATAATTTGAATTGAAACTGCCTCCCATGGCTTTGTCGAACAAACCGAGAAAACCAACGGAGAAATTATCTCCGGTACTGAACTTGTCTTTAGCTATGGCCGCATCAAACGAAATGGTACCGGTTAGGTAAGGATAACCTACTCCCTGCCACTGGTTCCTGAAGTTGGAGGCAACACGGTAAGGTCCATCAAAATTGCCTGTATTGGCTGGGTTGAGTGTAAGCGGGGAACTGAAATACTGAGAGAAATGGGGGTCTTGCGCATGGACCATGCCACCAATCAGCATTATCCATGCAGTCAAATAAATCTCCCGTACTTTCATCATTTCAACAGTTGTTTTGGTAAATTTTTCAGACAGCGTATTCTGCAAAAAATTACCCAACACTGCCTGTAAATAGCAATGCTACAATTATTACAAAGAAATGCTGGTCATATTAACTGAATGGAGATAGTATTTACTGAATGACATAACATACTAATATTTATTCCATATTCGTATGACAAACTAAATATTACATATTATTTATTTTAATAATATGTAATATAATTCACATCAAAACATCACCATCCGCTATCGGGTAGACTCCTGTTTAGAATCTCAAACTCTATTGGCTTCCAACCACCCTGAAGCCACAACGGCGGTTTTTCGCTCGGCCATCGGGATTGTCGCTGCCATCAGGAAGGGTATTGGGCTCCAATGGCATGCTCTCGCCATAGCCACGGGCAACCAACCTGCTGGCAGCAATGCCGCGGGATTGGAGGTAATCAACAATAGATTGTGCCC
>JBDLUZ010000227.1:0-6378 GCA_039805045.1 Bacteroidota bacterium
TATCAACGACTGGATAAAAGCCGAATCCAGGGGTAAGGGGCTAACACCGGAAGAGTCTAACTTTTTTTATTGGGTTAACTTCGTTAGAAAGAACCCAATATCTTTTAGGGATTTTATTCTAATACCCTTTATTTCCCAGTTTCCAGAAGTTGCAGGCGCTGAATCACAAGCCTTATTCAACGACTTATCTAATACAGATGAAATATCCTTGTTGCGATTAAGCCCTGCACTGACCAGCTTATCTCGAGACCACGCCAAAGACCTTGTTTACAGGAAGGGCAAACTCACGCATAACTCCAGAATGGGTTTTTCCTTTTCACAAAGAGTGAAATCAGCCGGAATTTTAGGTTGTGCTGCTGAAAATCTATACGCCTAGAGCCACCAGGACACAGAATAAATCTTTTAAGTACTACCTATAAATCTATGTCAGTTGTTATTTCTACTATTCCCAGTACAGGTCAAGTTGTTTTAGTTCAGAATTTTGGCTGTAACTAGTGTTCCACGTGGAACATCATTCGTGTTTTTGTTGACTCTGGTTCCATAAACGCTTCAATCAGCCTAATACTATCGTTGTTTAGTTCTATTTAAATTCTTGAAACACGGCAATTTGGCGATTGCTCTTTCCTGGTGTTTGTTTTATTAATGCTCTACCTTAAGTATGTTGTTTTGTGTCACTGCTGGATTGATATTCGGATGTTCCACGTGGAACATTGCCTGTGAATGACTTGGTTTCCCTTTCGTGTAGCGGATTGGGACTGTGCTTTATTCCTTTTTGTTAACTTTGTATCATGTTTCCATTGTATGATGTTATAGTTGTTGGGGCCGGTCATGCCGGATGCGAAGCTGCAGCTGCAGCCGCAAATATGGGCAGTAAAACCTTGTTGGTAACCATGAATTTGCAGACGATTGCACAAATGAGTTGTAATCCGGCAATGGGGGGGATAGCAAAGGGACAAATTGTGCGGGAAGTTGATGCGTTGGGAGGGTACTCTGGTATTGTGACGGATATGAGTATGATCCAGTTTCGAATGTTGAATCGTTCGAAGGGACCTGCCATGTGGAGTCCACGTGCGCAAAGTGACCGCATGTTGTTTTCTCAGAAGTGGCGGGAACTGCTTGAGCAAACACCAAACCTTGATTTTTACCAGGATATGGTGAGTGGTTTATTGGTAAAGGATGGTCGTATTCAGGGAGTTATTACTGGAATGGGGAATGAAATCAGGTCAAAAACGGTGGTCCTGACTAATGGTACCTTTTTGAATGGCATTATCCATATTGGTGAAAAGCAGTTTGGCGGAGGAAGGATGGCGGAGAAGGCAGCAACTGGTATTACAGAACAGCTCGTTTCTTTGGGATTGGAGAGTGATCGTTTGAAAACAGGCACACCACCCAGAATTGATGGAAGAAGTCTTGATTATAGCAAGATGGAGGAGCAGAAAGGAGATGATGATCTTGTAGGATTTTCTTATATGCCTGTTGAGCGGATAAAGCCAGAACAGCAGAGAAGTTGCTGGATTGCGTATACCAATCAGGTGGTACATGATACCTTAAAGACCGGGTTTGATAAAAGTCCGATGTATGCAGGTAGGATTGAAGGAACAGGGCCGAGGTATTGTCCGAGTATAGAAGATAAGATTAACCGCTTTGGAGACCGCGACAGACACCAGTTGTTTGTGGAGCCCGAGGGTTGGAATACGGTAGAGATTTACCTCAATGGATTTTCAACATCCCTTCCGGAAGATGTCCAGTATAAATCTCTAATCCAAATACCTGGTTTTGAAAATGTGCGGATGTTCAGGCCTGGGTATGCAATAGAATACGATTATTTTCCACCTCATCAGTTACATTATTCATTGGAAACCAAGTTGTTGGGCGGATTATTCTTTGCCGGACAAATTAATGGAACAACTGGTTATGAAGAGGCTGCCTGCCAGGGCTTGATGGCGGGAATAAATGCCCATAACCTTGCTCACGAAAAGGAGCCTTTGATACTGAAGCGAAGTGAGGCTTATATTGGGGTACTGATTGATGACCTGATAACAAAGGGAACGGAAGAGCCATACAGGATGTTTACATCCAGGGCAGAGTATCGTACATTGTTGCGCCAGGATAATGCAGACTGGCGGTTGACTGAAATTGGGTATAAACTAGGTTTGGCATCTGAAGAAAGATATCAGCAAATAATTCAAAAAAAGGCTGCTGTTGAAGAGATTACTGCTCAATTCCGATCAATATCTGTAAGTCCGGAATTGATGAACCCTTATTTTGAGACTGTGGGTTCCGCGCCAATGACACAAAAACAGAAACTATCTCAATTGGTATTGAGGCCTGGTGTTGGTGCAAAGGAGTTGATTAACGCAATACCAGATTTGCATGAAGTATTTGCTAAATACAATGCGGTAGACCTAGAACAGGCTGAAATACAGATGAAATACGATGTTTACATCGAGAAAGAGAAAGAAATGGTTGGAAGAATGGCTCAAATGGAAGAACTGGAAATACCTGCAAACTTTGATTATATGAAAGTACAGGCCATCAGTAATGAAGCGAGAGAAAAGTTTAAAAGGATTCAGCCAGGGACGCTCGGACAGGCATCCAGGATTTCAGGAATAAATCCAAGTGATATACAGATTCTCATGGTTTACATGGGTAGGTAGATTTTAAATGTAATAAGATGACAGATCTTTCAACCAATGAAATTCAGCAGCAGGAAGCGTTTTAATGAAACCCGGACAGTTTTTCAAATATGCCATGCTGATAGTTAATGGCAGGGTTAAACTATATAGGGAGGGTGAAGAAGGTGAGGAGTATTTTATGTATTTTCTGGAACCCGGTAGCGCCTGTGCATTGAGTATGATGTGTATGGCAAGAAGCCAGAGCAGTACTGTAATGGCCATTGCACTGTGATGAGAAACTACCCATCTTGGTACCATTTTGTGATTGAAACATACCGAAGCCGCTTTGAAGAGATGTTGACAGTTGTTGATCAGATTGCTTTTAAAAATATGGATGAAAGACTGGATTGGTATCTCAAAAGACAGGCTGATACCCTTGGAAAAAACTTGATGCTCACACATCAGCAGATTGCCAATGATATCAATTCTTCTAGAGAAGTGGTTTCAAGATTACTTAAGAAGATGGAGAAAACAGGACGCATCACAATGGAGCGAAACAGCATTCGCTGGAATGGGTGATTCCACCAGAGCAGGTGGGAGTTGTGACAAAAATCACACAATAGGTGGCTGAAAGAGTGCATTTTTGCTTTCTTAACTAAAATAATTTAGCATGACAGTGATTGAATTGATCAAACAGCCCTGGCCTTGGTATGTTGCCGGACCATTGATTGGACTGATGGTGCCAGCCTTATTGATTTTTGGAAACAAGACTTTCGGAATTTCTTCCTCATTAAGACATGTATGCGCAGCATGTGTTCCAGCCAAAATTCCGTTTTTCAGCTATGATTGGAAAAAAGAAATCTGGAATCTCTTTTTTGTATTTGGAATCTTTCTTGGAGGAATCCTTGCTGCAATGTTTTTCAAGAATGAAGCTGCAATCCTCTTGAATGCTGATCTGGTAGCTGAATTATCTTCTTATGGCGTTAATGACACATCCGGAATGATTCCTACTGATCTTTTTAGTTGGAGTTCATTGGGAACTTTACGCGGTTTTGTATTGATGGTTTTTGGTGGATTTTTGGTGGGTTTCGGCACCCGTTATGCTGGCGGATGTACTTCCGGACATGCGATTATGGGATTATCCAACTTGCAATTGCCATCACTCATAGCTACCATTTCTTTCATGGCAGGTGGATTCATCATGGCTAACCTAATTCTGCCATATATCCTTTCTTTATAAAAAACTAAATAATTTAGTAAAATGAGTACAGTAAACAATAACAATACAGATTTTGAGGTGCGTTCATTGGATGCCATGTGCGTCAATGAAGAAGAAGTAAAAACACCGGGATGGCATAATTTGAAATACTTGGCCTTTGGTGTACTATTTGGAATAATTCTGATCAAATCAGAAGTTGTTTCTTGGTTTAGGATTCAAGAGATGTTCCGCTTGCAAAGTTTCCACATGTTTGGCGTGATCGGTTCAGCCGTAGTGGTTGGTGCCATCTCTGTTTTCCTGATTAAAAAGTTCAAGATCAAAACAATCAATGGGGAAACAATTTTGTTGCCCAATAAAACTTTCAACAAGGGTCAGATTTATGGAGGATTGATTTTTGGTTTTGGTTGGGCTATGACAGGGGCGTGCCCTGGTCCGCTTTTTGCTCAACTCGGATATGGAGCAGCGGCAGTTTCTGTAACTATATTGATGGCTACTGTAGGAACTTGGGTATATGGTAAGCTGCGCGAAAAACTTCCTCATTAATATTGAATAATCATAAAATATTCAATAAATTGAGTAAAATAGTAGCCATGAAAAAGAGTTTATTCAGTATAGTTTTTTTGTTCCTTGCAGGAGCAGTTTTTTCACAGGAATCCAAACACAGGGTAGTATGGGATTTATCAAGTGGAGATACTACTATTCAGGCTGCGGTTTTTCGTCAGATTAATAACGCCCGTGCCCAGTTACCTGATCTCGAAATTGAAGTGGTGTTTCATGGCAAGGCTGTAAATGCTGTTTTGAAGTCAGATGTATTTTTCGCAGAAAGGGTGAAAGCTGCCAAGGAGAAGGGTGTTACACTAGCAGTTTGTAATAATTCGTTGAAACGTTTACAAATTGATCCATCAGAAGTTTCAACGAACGCTGTGGTGGTTCCAAGTGCTGTTGCAGAATTAATCAGGAAACAAACAGCAGGCTGGTCTTATTTGAAAGCAAACTGAAAATACTAACGAGTTAAAAAGATAAATCAGCTGGGTTTTTTAAGTTATTGGCTTAATTGAAGTTCAGTATAATACAAAAGAGGTTGTCACCATATTCGGATGACAACCTCTTTCTGTTTTAAGGACGTTTTACTTTTTAATTTTAGGGTCTATAAATTCCCAGTCCATAACATGAGGGTGAATGTGTTCTCTTTTGGCAATGCTTTTGATTGCCTGAACTATTTCAGGATGCTGTGTAGATACATCTGTTGTTTCATTTCTGTCTGAATCGATATTGAAAAGTTCCCATGGGCTATCTGGGTTCTTGCGAACGTTGTGTCTAACACCTTTCCATTTACCCATTCTAATAGCAACTTGTCCGCCATTCTCAGGATATTCAAAATACATGAATTCGTGGGGTTTTTGTTTGCTGGATTTGCCCATTAAAGTTGGCAAGAATGAAATGCCATCCAAACCGGCCACTTCCTTTCCTGTAAGCTCTGCGAGGGTGGGAAAAAGATCATACTGAACAGCAGGTAAATCACTGACGCTATGTGGTGCGATTTTTCCAGGCCAGCGGGCAATGAAAGGAACACGGATACCTCCTTCGTAAACATCCATTTTCAAACCGCGCAGACCACCGACGCTGTTGAAGAACTCGGTATCGACACCGGCAGAGAAAGTTGCGCCATTATCACTGCTGAACATGATGATGGTGTTGTTGTCTAATCCTGCATCTTTGACCAATTTCATGATGATGCCTACTTGATCATCCAGAAAACTGATCATGGCCGCATAGGTGGAACGGGGATAACGCGTTGCCGCATAACCCTTTTGTCCGTAGTAAGGTTTTTCATCAAAAAGGCCCCTGTATCGGTTCACATATTCATCCGGTGCTTGCAAAGACAAATGGGGGAGTGTGTAGGGCAGGTAAAGAAAGAAGGGTTTTTCCTGATTCTTCTTGATGAAGGCAGCAGCTTTTTCCGTCATTTTCGCAGGAGCAAAATCATTACCCTTGTAGTAAGCGAAATCGGCATCAGTTGCATGCAGGGTATCTTTGATGGGGGTATGGACGCTGATGAAATGGTTGTTGAGCGAATCCCATTGGTCGTTTTCCCAAAGGTGAGTAGGGTAGAAGTTGTGAGCCTGCTTTTGATCGAGGTATCCATAATAGTAGTCGAATCCATGTAAAAGCGGACTCCCCGTTGTACCCGTAACGCCCATTCCCCATTTGCCCACCAATGCTGTTGAATATCCACGCTCTTTCAGCATTTTGGCAACGGTGTAAGCTCCTTCATGCAAAGGCATTTGTCCACCTTCCGTACTGTCAGCAAATCCCCCCATTTCATAATTGCCCCGGATATAAGAATGGCCCCCGTGCTTGCCTGTCATCAGCATGCACCTGGACGGTGCGCAAACCGGGGCGCTGCTGTAGTGTTGTGTAAAACGCATGCCTTCGGCAGCCATCTTATCCAAGTTGGGTGTTTTGATTTTGCTTTGCCCGTATGAACCCAGTTCACCATACCCCAAATCGTCAGCATAGATATAGATGATATTGGGTTTGGGA
>JBDLUZ010000228.1:0-3616 GCA_039805045.1 Bacteroidota bacterium
ATGGGGCATACAGCAGATTAAATATTGAACAGGTTGCTTTTCTATGCAACCGGAAGCTGGGGATTGGAGCAGACGGACTGATGATGCTTGAAGAAGCTGAAGGTTTTGATTTCCGAATGGTATACTACAACGCAGATGGGAAAGAAGGAAGCATGTGCGGCAATGGTGGAAGATGTCTGGTGCAGTTTGCTTATGATTTGGGAATCAGAAAAGTAAAATATTTATTTATAGCTGTAGATGGTCCTCATGAAGCCCTGATTGACGCAACCGGACTCATCCAATTGAAAATGAAAGATGTATCAGAAGTAGCTGAGCATGGAACCGATCAGATTCTCAATACAGGTTCACCTCATTATATCAGATTCGTGGAAAATATTGATGAGACGGATGTTTATACTGAAGGCAGAAAGATCAGATACAATGACACCTATGCAGCAGAAGGTATCAATGTGAACTTTGTAACAAGGAAAGATTGGGGAATAAAAATAAGAACTTATGAAAGAGGCGTAGAAAATGAGACTTTGAGTTGTGGAACTGGGGCAACAGCTGCAGCCATAGCATCATCAACCCAACCCGGTGAACAAGAAATTCCAGTTGAAGTTGAAGGTGGCCGGCTTGCTATCCGATTTAACAGAACAAGCGAAAAAAGTGCAGAGAACATTTGGCTAATCGGTCCGGCTACCTTTGTTTTTGAAGGCATTATCAATCTTGACTAAACTATAACGGAAATACTATAAAATGATAACATTAAGGGTTTACGGCATACTGATCAATGAGAAAAATGAAATTTTGGTAAGTGATGAATTCATTCGCGGTAATATGTATACCAAATTTCCAGGGGGAGGACTAGAATTTGGTGAAGGAACCAGGGATTGTCTCGTTAGGGAATTCATGGAAGAAATGAATCTCAGGGTTGAAGTTGGTGAACATCTATATACAACGGACTTTTTCCAGATATCGGCGTTCAATACTGCACAACAAATTGTTTCTATTTACTACAAAGTAGAGGCGCTTGAACAGATAGCAGTGCCACTCCGCGACAAACCATTTGATTTTGACGAACAGCAAATGGCAGTTTACCATCATAAGGGTGAAACAGAAACTTTCAGGATGATACCGTTGGAAGCATTCAGTGCTGCGTCTGTAAGCCTCCCAATAGACAAGGTGGTAGCTGAAATGGTGCTTCAAAACCAAATTTAATCAGCCTTGGTTTTCAGTGCGTCCCGAATCTCCATAAGCAATTGATCTGTTTTAGAAATTGGAGGTGCAGATTCAGTGGAAGTTTCCTGCTTTTTCTTCATAGCATTCAAGGCCTTTATGATCAGGAACATGACAAAGGCCACAATGATAAAATCGATCACTACTGTTACAAATGCCCCCCACTCAATAGCTACTTCTCCCCCATTGCTGACAACAACTTTTCCGGATGGATCAACTACTTCCTCTACCGCACTCCGCAATACAAGTTTTTTATCATAAAAATTGGTACCACCTGTCAGCAAACCTATCAGAGGTGCAACCATTTTTTCTGTAAATGTTGAAACAACTTTCCCAAATGCTCCACCCATCACGAAAGCAACAGCAATGTCTACAAGATTCCCTTTCAAAGCAAATTCCCTGAATTCTCTTACAAAGCCCATAGTCAATATTTTAGGTTAAAGAAGCCTTATAAATTTAATATATTTGTTCCACTTCTGAACAGAAGTTACAAAATAGATGATATGAGAAAAATCAGTCTGAAACAGGTAGTCCCTCACCTTATAGCAATAGCAGTTTTTGTGGTTGTTGCAGTTTTATTCTGTAAACCAGCATTGGAAGGCAAAGTACTGCAACAATCTGATAACATACAATGGAAAGCCATGTATGAAGATCAGCGCAAAGCCAAAGAAGAAACAGGAAAACTTCCTTTGTGGACCAATGGCATGTTTAGTGGTATGCCCGGCTATCAGATTGCCATGGAAGGAGAAAATCCATTCACTATTAATTATGCATTTCAAATACTTACTTTATCATTACCCAAGCCGTTTTATTTCTTTATTCTGGCTTCCATCTGCTTTTACCTGCTTACACAGATATTGCGCATAAATCCTTATCTGGGTATTCTGGGTGGCTTATCCTATGCCTTTGCTTCCTATCACCCAATTGTGATAGGTGCAGGGCATGAGACAAAAATGATAGCGCTGGGTTATTTTCCGGCATTTATAGGCGGACTTATCCTAATTTATGAAAAGAAATATTTATGGGGAGTTGCCTTGACAGCGCTTTTTACAGGGTTGATGATTGGTGCAAACCACCCGCAAATAAGTTACTACGGACTGATTGTTGCCTTATTTATGACAGTAGGGTACCTTATCAACTGGATCAGACTGAAAGAGTTTAAGCACTTGATCACCTCACTCGCTTTGGCACTAGCAGGTGGATTGATTGGTATACTCTGCAATATTATTGTGCTTGCCACAACTTTTGAATACTCGAAAGCTTCCATCAGAGGAGGTAGTGTGCTGGCAGATGAGAAAAGCAATAACAACAAAACCGGACTTAACAAAGACTATGCTTTAAGTTACAGCTTCAACATCCAGGAACCACTTGTGATGATGTTTCCCCGGTTATTTGGAGGAAGCAGTGGCAACATGGAAGTGAGTGAAGACAAATCAAAAGCCATTGCTGCTTTGCAGGAAATGCCTCAGGAGCTCGGACAACAATTGCAGGGATATCTGCAATTTTATTGGGGTGGAATCACAGAAGGCACATCAGGACCAACCTATTCAGGAGCCATCATATGCATGCTTGCATTGCTTGCACTTTCCTTTTTACCAAATAAACACAAAGGCTGGATGCTTGCAGTCACAGGTCTTGCATTCATGATGAGTTGGGGACATTATTTTGAATCATTCAATGTTTACTTACTTGATCATTTGCCTTTCTATAACAAGTTCCGGGCGCCTAGTATGATCATGGTTATTCCAACTTTTGTTTTCGTTGTAAGTGCCATGCTTGCCGGACAACACCTAATTTTTGAAAGCAACTCACCGAATGTTTCAATCCAATTTAAGAAAGGGCTATATGTTGTTGGAGGTGTTTTCATTCTTGCATTGCTAGTTTATTTCAGTGCTGACTTCAGAAGTGAAAATGACAAAAATCTACTTACTCAAGTCAATCAGATTACAGATTTGCAGCAAAAAAATGCCATACTTCCGTCTGTAACAAACTTTACAGATGGATTACAGGAAGACAGGAAATCAATGTTATTTGGTGATCTCCTGAGAGGATTGTTGTTTATACTGGTTGCCGCAGGTACATTGTGGTTCACACTAAAAAAGAAAATCAGTGCAGGATGGTCAGTTGCAATCATTACTGTTTTCTCAATGATTGACTTGTTATCGGTTGATGCGCGCTATTTAAAAGCCGCTAATTATCAGGATGCTGAGGAATATGAGCAGGTATTCACACCTGCCCCTGTAAATCTTGAGATTGCCAAAGACAAGTCTGTTTACAGGGTTTTTGATGTGACCAATGGGGTTAGTACCGCATTTAATGGCAATGCAATAACCAGTGTTTACCATCAATCTATTGGTGGTTATCATGCCGCCAAACTCAGTATTTACCAGGACCTGAT
>JBDLUZ010000229.1:0-3608 GCA_039805045.1 Bacteroidota bacterium
GCCAAAACAGCTTCTGATAAATCACTTGAACTTGCAAAAGCAGGCAAGAATCCTGACTATGTTACTTTAAATGAGAAGCTCCAGGCAAGCCTCAAATAAATTATTAGAAATGCACTAAGATTTTCAGTTAAATGAAAGATCTTAGTGCATTTCCCTCATGTAGGTGAGCCATAAATTATTGAATCTCTTCACCGTAACGTCGCATGTGCGTTCAATGCTGTCAAATTTACAAGAAACCTCAATAGTTCCCTGTTCTTTAAGTTCTGTTATTTCAATCTGCCTGGCAAAATCTATTCCGGGTCTCCCCCACCATTTATATACGGTTTCCTTTATGCTCCAGCATAATGTATGAATTCCGCAAATACCAGCATCCTGGGATTGCTCAATTAGCTTCCTTTCACTTGAGTTTAAAAATCTGGGGGCAATACGTGAGGCTCTTTCAGAAATTAATTCGATATCAATACCGGTGTGGATTCCATCACAAGCAATGGCTGCTGCATACCCTTTTGTATGAGAAATAGAAAACATTACCTTGTTTAGGCTGTCTATGGGTTTACCTGATGGTGCGATTACTATGCGATTCAAATCCAGTTCTGGCTTCAACAAAAACAACATTTTTCTTGAAGCCAGTTGCTGGAGTCGTCTTTCAGCATTTCCGGCTTCTGAACGATACGCCATGCCTGATTCAAGATCTGCCTGGTCTTCCAAAATCTGCCAGACTCCAACCTGAAAACCGCTGTCTGTATCGTTGAAAATTACTGCCATAATCACGAAGCGAAAAAGTCCAAAAAAAATCCGAAATTGGGGCCTGTAAAAGTAATGCAATGATTCTTTCTGACAAGCGTATTCTAGAGGAAATCGAAAAGGGAACAATTTTAGTACGTCCATATGACCGCAATTGCCTGGGAAGTAATTCGTATGATGTCCACCTCGGAAAATGTCTGGCCACCTATACAAATCATGTTCTTGATGCCAGGGAGCATAATCAAATAACCTATTTTGATATCCCAGATGATGGATTTATACTTTATCCGCATGTTTTTTACCTAGGTGTGACCCAGGAATATACTGAAACACATGAACACGTTCCATTCCTCGAAGGCAAGTCCTCTACCGGAAGATTAGGAATTGACATTCATGCCACTGCAGGAAAAGGAGACGTGGGTTTTTGTGGCAACTGGACTTTAGAAATTTCAGTAAAGCAGCCCGTTAAAGTATACCACGGAATGCCAATAGGGCAACTTATCTATTTTCCGGTAGATGGTGAAATTGCTGTAAAATACAACCAGAAAAAAAATGCCAAATACAGTGGTCAACCTGATAAACCTGTAGAAAGTATGATGTGGAAAAACAAGTTTTAAAAGAAGATTAACTTACCGGTTTTTCCCCATTTAATATTGTTTGGATTTTCTCAATCTCGTCCTGCAATAAATAATATTCATACAATCTGGCATCCAAATCACTTTTAACCCTGTCAACCAATGGCATTGTTGTCATTGGTTGGATGAGCTTATACTTTGCATTAATTGATCTGATAACATCACTTCTTTTTCTTTTTTGCATGTCAAGTGATTTCTGAGAAACACCCAATATCCTGTTTACTTCATCAGTACCGGTCCGTTTGCCCATCTGGGCACCATTTGCGATAAGCAGGTTTAGGAGGGATTGTTCTACTGCATCAAATACCTCAATTCCAGGGTATGGCGAAGATAAAAGCGTATCTGTCTTAATTTGCTTATTTGCATTGGAATCCGTTCCTTCATTTATCCGCTTCTTCCTTAACTTGAAAACTAAATAAATACTCAAAATGAATATGGCAGCTAATATCATGTTGAGAGGAGAAAAATAAACCGGTTGAATAAAGATCTGCTCACCGGTTTCTCGGAAATAGGTTGACTTCAATTGTAAAGAATCAATTACTCCTGAATTTAATCCTCCAAAATAAACCATATCGCCCTTATTCCATGTCACATCACCGCTAAGTTTGCGCATCAGCACATTTTGAATATCCCTGTTAACGAGTTCTTTGATCTCGAAATTTTCCAGATCCAATAGATATGGCGGACCAAAATTGCTAAACAACAAACCCGATTCCAGACTTAACAGGAGTAATTCAGGTTTCACCCATTTGCTCACCCGAGGAGACAATTTTCCCTTATTAGTCCATTTAAAAAGTTTAAGATCTAATTCTACCAACTCGGATTCCAGAATAACAGCTTGATTTTCTTTGCCCTGCAAAGCCTCGTTTCCTTTTAAATGACCCAAACTTATTAATCTATTTTGATCAGCAGAAACCCAAATCGGAGCTCCAGGTAAATCGTTCGAGACTGCAAGTTCTTCATTAAGTGGCTCAATTTCCCATTGCTGTGTAGCTTCCTGAAAAACCCTTAATTGTCCGTTCCACCGCCACATACCATAGCCGCCAATATTGTATAACTTTTTATCCGCAGTAAATGTGTAACTGTTAATATTATAACCGAAATGTTCGGTATTATCCAACCGCCTCATATAAATCATTCCATCATCATCCTTCATTGAGCCATAGACAATACCAGAACCCAACAAATGAACCAACAGCATTTTATCTGTAACTACCAGTTGCTGTGGATAGTTTTTCCATTTTGAAGCCTTAAAGTCTATAAAACGTAAAGCCTGTGTATGCTGAACTGTTATTGAGGCACCTTCAAATCTTGGATGCCATAAAAATGCATAAAATGGCTGATTCTGAAGTTTATATGCAGTATCTTGGGCGTATAAAAATGTTGAAGAAGTTAAGATAAAAAAGTAGGTTAGCAACGACCTCTTCAAATCGGTATTTTTACAAAAATATCTCATTATTAGCTCAAATGGTGATTAAATTTTAGGTGAGTCACCTATTTCTGAACCGAAAAACAGATCAAATTTGACGGTTTTTTAAAATTATGAAAAAAAACTATTTCAGCAGCCAGACAAAAGTTGTACTGTGTATAGCAGATTATCCTTGGTATTTTAGTTTTTTCGGTGTCATTTCCATGGCGTTGTTCAATATCCCCCTTTTATTTGATAAAAGAGTTAAATTCTACAAGCTCATGGGCTGCGGCAAAAATGGGAGTTTTGATGTTCAACCAGATTTAAATAAATGGGCTGTAATGCTATTTTTTGAATCAATTCCTGACTCAAACCTATCAGGAATTAACATCGAGTCCGAGGTTCCAAGTAAGTTTATCCTTTTGTGGTGGAAGTTATTTCAAGCCAAAACCCGTTCGTTTCTGCTTGAACCATTTGCAGGCCATGGCAGCTGGGATGGATTTACATTTAAACAAACAGGTGAAAAAGAACCTGATTCTACAGAAAAGGTTGCCGTTTTGACACGTGCTTCCATCCGATTTTCAAAAGCCATCAGTTTCTGGAAGGCAGTTCCGGATACTGCAAAACAGTTGGCAAGCCAGCCTGGCCTTAAATTTACAATTGGCATTGGAGAAATACCCTTCTTCAAACAGGCAACATTCAGTGTTTGGGATTCAATTGAGAGTGTTAAAAATTATGCATACAGACAGCCTGCCCATAAAATAATCATTCAAAGAACAAGGAAAGAAAAATGGTATAAGGAAGAAATGTTTATCAGGTTC
>JBDLUZ010000230.1:0-5498 GCA_039805045.1 Bacteroidota bacterium
TTCCCAGGTTTTCATTGTTTCTTTTAAGGGTTCCTTCCCAATAATTCTTCCAGGAACCTTGTCCGTACATGATCCCTGTACAATGAAGGCCTTTGCCCATCATGATGCCGTCGGCATCTGTTTGTGCCTGAGTAAGCTGACTTGCCAGCAGGATGCAGGTTAACAGGCTGTTGCGTAATATGAATGATTGCATGAAATGATGCTTGAAGATGACTGAATGTGAACACAGCGAAAATCAAAAAATCAATTACATGGTTTTGATTAACGGGCTTGTTCTGAAATGATCTTTGAGATTTATTCAGGCATCCGGAGGCTGGGCAGGGATATTTCCAAAGCCGTCACATTGCTTTCTAGTATGGTGAGCTTGGCATATCAGTGCGTCGTTGGTAGGTATGTCAGTCCATTGCTGCAATTCGTGCAGAATGGTTTCAATCTGGAGTTTGCGGACGGTAGGTGCAGCAGGAACAGGTTTTTTACTTTCCTGTTTTTCCAGGTTGTACACAAGGGTATGGAAATAATCCCGTGCATTCTGGATTGAAGTGCTTTGGTAGTTAGGTAGACAGTGATAAACCATGTAACCGTTTACCAGCTTTCTTTCCACAAAGTTATAAATGACGCCTTCAACACTGATTGTACCCGTTGCTTTTTCAAAATTTTCCCAGTCGGTAGAATAGGGAAGATCAAGGTTTACTTTGATTTCCAAAAGTTCTTCCTGCCGGTAGTTGCCCTTTTCAAAATTAGCTGCCAGTGATTTGTTTGATTGATGGCTCAGGATGTGCAATATCAAATCATACCCGTACCAATTGATGGCCAGGAGCATGATGAGGCAAAAGGCGATAACGCTGCGCATGCTGGAAAGATAAATAAAATTGATATTGCTATCATTTTTTGATTAAAAAATTCACATAAAATCGATAATCTTCATGTTTTACTTTCTGAAATAATTCCCTTCCTGGCCAGGAGGGGTGGATCCAGACCGAGCAAAGCGAGTGTCTGGAGACGGGGTGGTGGTCTTTCCTCAGTTTCCACCACCCCGCCTCGACAAACTCACTTTGTTCATTTGTCTCGGCACCCCTCCTGGCCAGGAGGGGAATTATTAAGGAGTTTTTGGAAATCAACTCTTCAAAATCACTATATTACGGTATCATCATGTTTTTTAACCCGCAAAAATTATTGCGATGAAGTTTTCCCGTTTTCGTTTTTCAGGTGCCATCCTCACTGGATTATTCCTTCTCATTTCAGCCCATTCCGTATTAGCGCAGGTACAATCCAACGACGGTGTCGGAGGAAAGCGGGTAGCGTCTTTTACAGCCCATGAGCAAATGCGAAAGACTTCGCCCTACCGCCAGACTTGGCGCAATGTAGGTCCGGATCTGATTAGTGGCAGGGTAACAGAAGTAGCTGGTATTCCAGGTAATAAAAATGTGATTTATGCATCTTTTGCATCAGGAGGATTCTGGAAAACTACCGATGCCGGTGAAACCTGGTTGCCTTTGGCTGATAAATTGGGTACGCTGTCTATCGGTGCCTTCGCATTGGCGCCATCCAACCCAGAAATCATTTACCTGGGTACTGGAGAGGCAAATATTTTCAGGGCATCACTACCAGGTATGGGAGCTTACAAGTCGGTTGACGGTGGAAAGAGCTGGACGGCTATCGGACTTACCAATACCGGAACGATTGCCAGAATACTGGTTCATCCCAAAAATCCGGATGTGGCTTTTGTGGCTGCAGGCGGCAATGAATGGAGCTACAATAAAGACAGGGGCGTTTATAAAACGATAGATGGTGGCAAAACCTGGAGTCGGATACTCGGCTCTGATGAAAAAACAGGTGCTATCGATATGGTGGTAGATCCCACGAATCCCGATTTGATTATCGTATCCACCTGGAACCGCATCCGCAGAAGGTGGAGTGATCCAGTGCCGGAAGACGGGGATTATCTCTATAAAACAACCGATGGCGGTAAAACCTGGAAGAAGCTGACCAATGGCTTGCCAGAAACGAAGTTCACAGGAAGGATAGGTTTATCTTTTTCCAAGAGTAATCCCGGTGTGGTTTATGCATATGTAGATAACCATACTCCTAAGCGTGACCCCAAAGCTGGGGAACTGGACCCTTATGGCAGGCCAATACAGGTAATTCCATATGGTGTTCAGGTATACAGGAGTGAAGATAAAGGAGAGAACTGGAGAAAGGTGAGTACGGAAGATGATAAACTGGAGCGTTTTGCAGGTACATATGGATGGGTATTCGGACAAATCCGGGTAGACCCGAACAATGAAAATGTGGTGTATATCATGGGTGTGCCATTGGCCAAATCGGTTGACGGTGGTAAGACCTTCAATGTGATGCGCGCAACAGATAAATCGAGTGAAGCCACCCATGGCGATAACCATGCACTCTGGATTGATCCTACCAATAGCGATTACATCATCAATGGTAATGATGGTGGTGTGGTCTTGTCTTACAATGGTGGCGCAAAATGGAAGAATTTCTTCAGGAGTATTCCCACCACACAGTTTTACAATATTACTTACGACATGAAAACGCCATACAACATTGTTGGTTCCGTGCAGGACGAGGGCAGTTTCATGGGCAGTATAAAGAACACATTCGGACAAAAACCAGCTGGTTTCATGCCATGGGATGATGCGCCGGGAGGTGAGGGTACTATCATTGCAATGGACCCTAAAGATCCGGATATCATGTATGCAAGCACCTTTTATGGTAGGCTTACAAGGAGTGACCTGCGTATGCCAAAAGTAGGGTGGGGACAAAAAGCGCATCCCGATTCTATCCGCACCAAAGATATTTATCCCAAGAAGGCAGCTGATGAAGATATCCATCGTGGTGAATGGCTAGCGTATACCATGTTGTCTCCGCACGATAACAAGACCGTTTACCATGGCTTTCAGTACCTATTTGAGTCAAAAGACGCTGGAAATACCTGGAAACGTATCAGTGGCGACCTTACCTACAACGATAAAACCAGGATGGGTAAAACGCCTTATGCCATCAACCACCAGGCCATCACGGCAATGGACGAATCTCCGGTGCGTAAAGGGTTATTGTATGTAGGCACGGATGATGGTCGCGTTTGGATGCGTTCTGGAGATGGCGCTGAATTCACATCGATTATGAAAGGCATTCCGCAGCATGCGCATGTTTCCAGACTGGTTGCTTCAGCATTCAATGAGAAGCGCGTTTACCTCACACTGAGTAACAGGAGGGAAGACGATGACAACCCGTATATCTATGTCTCAGAAGATATGGGCATGACCTGGAAGAGTATTGCTGCCAACCTGCCTGCTTCACCAGTTAATGTGGTGCGCGAAGACACTAAAAATCCCAATATCCTTTATTGCGGAACAGATATGGGGATCTACGTGAGTGTAGACAGGGGTGCAAGTTGGAGATCACTGCAATTGAACCTGCCTGCTACTGTATCGGTTCAAGACCTCTTTATCCATCCCCGAGACAGGAACCTGGTCATAGCTACTTATGGCAGGGGAGTGTATGTGATGGAAGATATAAGCGGAATAAAATAATAGAATCCACCACCCCGGCACCTGCCTTCGGCAGGTTGCCACCCCTCCTACCTGTTGGTGATTTTGTACATGTCGAATGTCTTGAAATCTTGCGGAGCAGAAAGCCCTTCGCCGAACATGATCATGTCTGGCGTATGGATGCGAACAGGTTTGTCTGTTGAGAACCTGCCCAGGGCCTGATCCCAGTTCAGTTCATTACAAAAAAGCGTATCACCTTTGATATTGTAAACCCTGATGCTGTCTTTTAAGTTGATAACATTCCTGTTTTCAAAATAGGAAGCATAAATGGCATCGAGTCTGCTTTCAATGTTAAGTGTAGAGTCGTAAAAGTCAACATGTAGGGTTTTGGGCAGTACAATCCGTGAACCCGTGTCCTGGTAACGGAGCATAAGTGGAGCCGTCAGTTTCGCCTTCATGTGGCCGCCCTGGCTCATGAAACTCTCAATATTAACAGCTTCGTCAACCCCCAGTTTTTTAGTGAAGAGTGCATTGATTTTTGCCTCATCGTTCTCGCAGGAGACGATTGCCAGTGAAGCAATCGAAATGATGGCGATAATCCTGGTAAGCATTTTGCTTTTGCTTTATTGGTACTTCGGCTTGTTGAACCAAATATCACTCAGGTTGAGGCCAAGCGATAATCTGAAGAGGTTCTCCCTGATGTCATTTTCCTTATTTCCCCTGAAACCCACTTCAAATGAAGCATTGATCATTGTATACTGGTTGGTATATACGTTCCTGCGCACGGGCAGTCCAGCTCCGAAGGAGAATATGTATTGTGGAATGGGTTTTGTAAGTTGGATATTAGCCGGGCCAAACGAAGCGCCCAATCTGTAAGCAACCCTTGACCAATAGTTTTCACCTTTAAAATTCGGCAACCATTGACCGCCAAGCCTGGCTGTCCAACTGTTGATCATATTGTCTGCAACACCGTAGTATCTGTAATCCGCCCAGTTTGCAATGCCTATTTCCCCGCCAAGCATCCATTGATTTTCTTTTTCAAGCATGAAGCCGGCAGACCAGGCTGAGGGGTAGATGATATCACCTTTGATATCAGAACCGGTGTAAACGCTGTCAACAACTATAAAACCCGTATTGTCACTGTATTCAACTGTAGCACGGGTAAGGTTTCTTGTGGCATTCAGTTTGGCAGCGAGGTTGCCGTGTGCTCCCAAGCGCAGACTGGTTTTTTCGTTCAGTTTGATTTTGTATTGGATTCCTGCATTGAGGAATAGTCCGCCGAACCGGGTTGTATCAGCTGCATTTGCAGTTTTGTATGTAAGTGTATCGTTGATGAAAGATAGTCTGGATGCATATTCTTTGTTACCAAACATGTATCCTGCATTGAAACCGATGCTAAGGGATTTTGTGCCATAGGCCATGCCCCATGAAGCCTGATAGGTACCACCATTACCCATAAAGTTGTAGGCAGCGCTATCGATACCGGAGAGCCTTGTACGCGTGGTAATATCGTAATTTATGCGTGTCAGGGGGCGAAGGCCAAAAGCCATTCCCCAGTTTTTCTTTTTGGAGAGGGGTACACCAATTTGTAGGTAAGATGGGATAAGGTAGGAAGAGCCAAATTTTCTTGGCGGATTAAGGTCTCTCAGTGTTCTTGAGTTGTAATCAAGCCCTATATCCAGTGTAGTTATTTTCAGGCTCGAGTAGGAAGCCGGATTGGCGAAATTAACTGTGGAGTAATCTGCGTAAGCGCTAGACAATCCACCTATTGCCCTGTTCAGGATGTTTTGTCCGGGTGTCAGATCCCCCAAACCATACCTTGAATAAGGGGAATTTTCCTGTGCGCTGCTCTGCAGCGAGGCAAGGGTAAAAAGCAGAAATAACGCTGAAAAATAACTATTTGTTTGTCTCACTAATCGCATACAATCCTTTATAAAGTAAGTCGGGGTCTGCAAATATCCTGTTTTTTAACAGCCTCGCAAAATAGCT
>JBDLUZ010000231.1:0-3592 GCA_039805045.1 Bacteroidota bacterium
ATATTGAATTGGAAATCGTGCCTCGTCTTAATCTGCATGCGATGGATTCGTTCTCTCAAACCCATTTTTTTTGAAATAACATAAAAACAGTAAAAAACAAATGGTATCAAAAGGTAAACTGAAAATACCAGTTGTATTGCTACAATCAGATCACCGGGTAAACCATTTAAATAATACATTCTTTGTTATTTTAATCACCGAGTTTGTTCATACCTACCGGAATACTATAAATCACAATACCCTCTGGCCCCAGGATATACAGTCTTTGTCCGCATACAACAACCTGACGCTCTGAACCAATCGTTTGATCAGCCAAATCCAGCAATTCCATTATTTTCAGGTTTTTCAAATGGTAACCCATCAGCTTCCCCCCCTTTATTCCAATTACTATTTCACCTATTCCGTGAACGTTGTTCCACCCTTTTAATGGAATGGTATTGCGGTAAGCACCCAGCTGATCAAAAAGCATGAGTCCGTTTGCAGCATCATACATGCATACATACTTATCCAATTCAAAAATAACATCGGGAGTCGGATTCAAACCCAATAACAGGCGTAAATCACTGGTTTCAAGTTCAACAACACCCTGGTCATTCAATTTTTTCAAGCGGGCATCCAACTCATCAAATAGCCAGATTTTATTGTCATAACTCTGTGCAATGGCGTTTACCTGAAATATATTTGTCTTACGCAAATCGATTCTATTGACAACCTGCATAAAACGATCCAGCAGCAAGATGGTTCTGTATGACTTAAAGTAGAGTAAGGTTCTTAAGGGGTTATCTGTTTTAATGCTATGTAACTGACCGAATCTTTTTACCTCATTGAAAACACCTGTAGAATCAAAAACTGCATTGTATTTTTTAAGTTGTCCACCCTGAGCAAGCGTAAAAATGTTGCCGAGTAGGTCTGGTTTCATGTAAACGAATTCACCCTTTATCTCTCCTAACCGCTGTGGGGAAGCAACCTGCTGACCCCAAACCTGCATTTGAAACAAGCAGATGTAAACTGAAAATATGAAAAGCCTATGCTTCACCAGAATAAGTTTTCAAGCTGATGGTATCTCCATGAAATTCTGCGTATGTGAAATACCTGATCCAGTCTCCGAGATTGATATATGTTGATTTTTCGTTAAGCTGAAACAGAATGGGGAGGTGCCTGTGACCAAAGATGAAGTAGTCATGATGTTCACTTTTCAACTGCTCAGTGCAATATATAATCAACCACTCTTTATCTGCTCCAAGAAAGGTAGCATCTGAATCACCTGTAACAGACCTGCTGCTTTTGCTCATGATACCGGCCAGTCCGATTCCCAAAAATGGCGGAATCAAGCCAAACAGGAATTTGCACAAGGGATTTCTGAAGATTTTCTTGAGAAATTTATACCCATAATCACCCGGACCCAATCCATCTCCATGTCCAACCAAAACCTTTTTACCATTAAATTCAAAAGTCTTGGGTGCATAGTAAACCGGAATGCCAAGTTCCTGCTCAAAATATCCAGACATCCACATATCGTGGTTTCCAACAAAGAAATGTATTTCAATGCCTGCATCCCTGATCTCAGCCAGTTTACCGAGTATACGCACGTACCCTTTAGGAACCACTGTTTTATACTCAAACCAGAAATCAAAGAGATCGCCAACGATAAACAGTACCGCTGTTTCTTTTTTTATACTTTCCAAAAAGGAAACTATTCTTTTCTCCCTAACTAAACTAGTAGCGTGATCAGGAACTCCTAGGTGGAAATCTGACAGAAAATAAACTTTTTTTCCTTCAGGGATGAGCATGCACAAATATAATCAGATAAAAAAACAATGCAGACGGGTTACTTGTCTAAAAGGAAACAATAAACCTCTTTTGGACCATGAACACCTACAACAAGTGTTTTTTCAATATCTGCAGTTCTACTTGGACCAGTTGCAAAACTAACCATGGAGGGCATATTATTTCCATACTTCAGTTGCATGGCTGTCAGGGCATCTTTTACATCATAAACAAGTTGGCTAACCCTGGCGATACAAATATGTACTGGCGCATAAACGCTTGTGGTTCTGCCGGAAGAAACAGCACTGCTTAACACCATGCTGCCCGTTCTAGCTACCAGAAAATCACATTGTGTAATAGCTGCGTCTGAGTCTGCCAATTGTGCAGATGAAAATGTTGATAGTCCAAATGAAGCTAATATAGCCCTGATATGTTCATCAACACAGTATATTTCTTTCCATCCCTGCTGGCTTATCAGATCCTTCAGCTGAGCAACCAAGTCTTCTTCATCTCCACAAAAAGAAAACTTACCGAGCAGGGATGTAAATTTTTCGGCAAAAATGACAGCAAGATCCCCATCAGGCTGCTCAAAAGCAAAGTCAGCTCTGTCAATCTCAGGATAAGGCAAAGGCACTTTTTGTGTCAAAGCCTTGCGCACATTCTTGAGTATGGTTTCCCTGGCTGCTGATGATTCCATAACTTATTCTGCTGACTGTGTTTCTGTTTGGTCAGGAGTAGCTGAATCTGCTTCAGGCTCTTCTGGCTGTTTTTCAACGACGGCAGCATCATCTGCAAAAATCTTTTTTTCCTCGTATGGCCTTTTTCCAATCAAATCTTCAACATCCTGCTGATGCAATACTTCACGCTCGAGCAATGCCAGTGCTATTTTTTCAACAGCATCCTTTTTCTCAGTCAGCAACGTTAAGGTTCGCTTGTAGGAGTCTGCCACAAGTTTCCTGACTTCATCATCAATCAGTTTACCTGTTTCCTCGCTATAAGGTTTTGTAAATGAATTGTCTTGTGAAGGATCATAGAAACTCACATTACCCACTTTTTCACTCATGCCATAGACGGTGACCATCGCATAAGACATCTTCGTTACCTGTTGAAGGTCATTTTGTGCTCCGGTAGAGATTTTACCAAAGAAAATCTCTTCACTTGCCCTGCCCCCAAGAGTCATACACATCTGGTCACTGAGCTGGTCTGTATTATACAAATATTGCTCCTTTGGTGTGTATTGGGCATAACCTAACGCGGCTACACCTCTTGGTACGATGGTTACCTTCAATAAAGGATAAGCATGCTCAAGGTACCAGCCACATACGGCATGACCTGCTTCGTGGTAAGCAATAATCTTCTTTTCCTCGGGCAGGATAATTTTATTCTTTTTCTCAAGTCCACCAATCACCCTATCGATAGCATCCTGAAAATCATCCATATCAACCTGCTCTTTGCCTTTTCTTGCAGCAATCAAAGCAGCTTCATTACAAACATTGGCTATATCGGCCCCTGCAAATCCCGGAGTTTGCTCAGCCAGCTTATGCACATCAAGTTTATCTGAACGTTTGATTGGTTTGAGGTGGACCTGAAAAATAGTCTCCCTTCCTTTAACATCAGGCTTATCAATGCTGATTTGTCTGTCAAACCTACCAGGCCTCAACAGGGCACTGTCAAGAACATCAGGCCTGTTTGTTGCAGCCAGGATGATGATTCCGCTGTCTCCTCCAAATCCGTCCATTTCAACAAGCAACTGATTGAGTGTGTTTTCACGCTCATCATTGCTCATCATCATATTTTTACCCCTTGCCCTTCCGATTGCATCAAT
>JBDLUZ010000232.1:0-3568 GCA_039805045.1 Bacteroidota bacterium
GGATATAAGCCTGGAGACAAAGTTTCAGTTGCTTACATAAGGGCTGGAAAAGAATACACAACCTCAATTGTTTTGAAAAACAAGGCAGGCAATATGGAACTGGTGAAGAATGAAATCTCTCAAAAGTTAGGAGCTGAGATCCAGGCACTTGATAAAAAGAAATCAACAGAGTTTGGTGTAAAGGGAGGCGTTTTGGTTACCAAGATCGGTTCCGGCTTGATTGACGACCAAACCAGGATGAGGGATGGCTTTGTCATCCTTAAAGTAAACGGAACTGAAGTGAAGACTGTTGAAGAGCTGAATGCAGCCATGGCTAAGTCTCCCAAAAAAGTATTGCTTGAAGGATTCTATCCGGGTTATGAAGGTGTTTATCAGTATCCCATAGAAATTACAGAATAAATTCAAATGGAATAAGGAAAGGGATGCCCAAAAGGCGTCCCTTTTTTATTTCAGCCAAACCTGGTATCCCCAAGGCTGCAGTTGTATGAACTTGTTTTCTGCATTGAAGTGCCGGGTACCACCTATGAAAGCATCCTCATACAATCCGGCAAAGAGAGCTGTATCAACTTCAACATGATCGAGTGTCCAGGGTGAGAAATTGATTGCAATAAACGCTGTTCCAGACTGTCCTTTCCTGAAAAATGTCAGAACATGGTGATCAACACTGTTCCATGTTAGACAGCATGCAGATGCTTCATCAGACATGCAAAATGCATCATTTCTCCTGCGCAACCCAAGCAATTGTTTGTAGAAATCATGCCGGTAAGATGGACGACTCCAATCAATAGGATCATGGTCAAAAAATGCCAACCTTTTGAGGTTGGGCAGTTCCTGTCCGCTATACAAAAGTGGGACGCCTTTCCAGGTAGCAGAGAATACAGCCAGCGGGATTGCCATCTCACCATATTTTTCTTCTTCTGTACCATTCCAGCTGTTTTCGTCATGGTTGCTGGTAAACCAGGCCGGACAAAAAGCATTGAACCTGGATTCTCCATATAAATCCAGCACAGCCCGCATGTCATGTATATGCAAAGCACCCTGATCGGCACATTGTTTTGTAGTATTCATCCATCTCCAGGTATAGGCTGCATCAAAAACTTGCACATAATCGGGGTTATCAAGCGGATCCAATTCTGCCAACCAGAACAATTTATGATTTTCCTCCAGTGCAAGCCTGGCTTGCAGCCAAAAATCCAGGGGAGTTAACATTGCCATATCACACCTGAAACCATCCAGGTTAAATTCCTGTAACCAGAAGCGCATGGACCGGATCATTTCTAACCTCATCTCCTGATTGTTGTAATCCAGATCGATCACATCATCCCAGCCATGGCTATCATAGAAATTTCCGGAATTATCCCGTTTATAAAAATCAGGATGCTCCAATGTCCATTCATGGTCGCATCCCGTGTGGTTGGCTACCCAGTCCACAATCACCTTCATACCCAAATCATGGGCATACTTGACTATTTCCCTGAATTCAGCAGCTGTACCAAACTCTTCGTTGATTTCAACATAACTTGAACAGGCATAATAACTACCCATACTTCCCTTTCTGTTTTTCACTGAAATGGGCGTCAGGGGCATGAACCACAAAGTTTCGATGCCCATGTCTGCCAATCGGGGCATGTGGTCCCTGAAACCTGCCAAATTTCCTTCTTCAGAATACTGTCTGACATTGACCTCGTAAATATTGGTCCGCAAGCTCCAATCAACCTGATTAAAATCCACTTTCATGGCGGAAAGTTACACAATACCGATAATAGCCAAACTGCAAATCATAAAAGCGAACCAAACTGGACAGCTGTTGTTAAATCTTTCAGTAATTTTACATTCATCAGATGAAACAATTTTCAATACCTGCGCGGTACAGGAGTCCATTTATTGCCGATATCAAAAGACAAAGGAAAGAAGCCGATAAGTTGAAGAAGGATTACAGTCCGACCCACCTTGATCTGGGCAGTTTACAGATTAAACTGGCGAGGCATTTTGGTTTCTGTTATGGTGTTGAAAATGCTATAGAAATTGCATTTGAAACGATTGCACAAAATCAGGGAAAGCGCATTTACCTGCTGAGTGAGATGATACATAATCCCGTAGTGAATGAAGACCTGCTGGCGAGTGGTTTACAGTTTCTGATGGATACGAAAGGAAACATGCTGATTCCATTTGCTGATTTGAAGGCTGATGATGTTGTAATTATTCCTGCATTTGGCACTACACTTGCAATAGAAGAAAAGCTAAGAGCAATTGGTATTCAGATTGAAAAATACAATACTACCTGTCCATTTGTTGAAAAGGTTTGGAACAGGGCGGAGCAAATTGCGCAAAAGGGTTATAGCATTGTGGTGCACGGTAAACCCAGCCATGAAGAAACCAGGGCCACATTCTCACACAGTGATGTGCATGCACCAACACTGGTTATCAATGATATGGAGGAGGCGGTTATTCTTGGAGAATACATGAAGGGGCAAAGGAGCTACACAGATTTCGATACACATTTCAAAGGCCGGTATTCAGCACATTTCAATCCTGCAAAGGATCTGGAAAAAATTGGTGTAGTGAATCAAACCACTATGCTGGCAACAGATACGCAAGCCATTGCCGACTACCTGAAACAGGTTATTGCTTACAAGAACGGTTTGGGTACAGATAATGTTTCTGCTTTCTTTGCAGATACACGGGATACGCTTTGTTATGCCACAAACGACAACCAGACTGCCGTGCGTGCGCTTCTGGAAGAGGAAGCGGACCTCGCCATCGTTATCGGAGGCCGAAACAGCAGCAACAGTTCGCACCTGGTTGAGTTGTGTGAGGAGCGGTTACCAACATTTTTCATCCAATCAGAAACAGATATCCTATCTGCAACTGCCATACGCGGATTCAATTGGAGAATACATGAAGAGTATGTCCGTGAAAATTTCCTGCCCCAAAAAGATGCAATCAGGATCTTGATGACCAGTGGAGCCTCTTGTCCAGATGCTATTGTGGAAGCCGTGATCTCCAAACTATCCACTCTGGTACCCGGTGCCAAAGTCCTTGCATCCAACTGACCCCTTCAGATGTGTCAGCCTGCGATGCGTTGGTTTGCCCACTCCAGTGCCTGTGCCAACTGCTGATCGGGAGTCATTTCACTGTTATCCAATGTGATGGCATCATCTGCCTGCTTCAAGGGTGAAACAGCTCTGGTGGAATCGATATGATCACGTGTGCGCAGGTTCTCCCCTACCTCTTCTACAGAGATTGATGGATTTTTTTGTTGCAGTTCTTTCAATCGGCGTTTAATCCTAACTTCTAAGCTCGCGGTCATGAATATTTTCAACTCTGCATCCGGAAAAACCATCGTACCGATATCCCTTCCATCCATCACAACTCCTTTTTCCTGACCTATACGCTGTTGCTGTGCCACAGCAAACTCACGCACAGCCTGCAATGCAGCCACCTCACTCACCCGTTTGGCCACTTCCATTTCCCGAATCTCCTTTTCAACATGTTCACCATTCAACAAGATTTCATTGTTGCCCGTTTCGCTATTCAATTGAAATTGAAGATGGATTGCTTGCAATGC
>JBDLUZ010000233.1:0-4313 GCA_039805045.1 Bacteroidota bacterium
CTCGTGCCTTGTGCCTCGATATCATACTTGTCTCTTTTAGAACAACCCTTATCTTTGCGCAATGGAATTGAGTCAGTCCCCTTTTCTCTTGTATTCTGATGGTGAAGGCAATATTTTTGAAGACCCTACCCTCTATGCCATTGGCCGTGCAGGATGGGACGCTATGCCTGTGGAAACATCAGAGTGGATAAAACTCCCAGATGGTGGCTCCCTCTATGAACTGCCTGGCAGAAAAGGTATAGGTATTGACGTGGAAACAGGCGACATGCGGCTGTGTGAAAAGGGCTGGGCTGTTGCCGCTTTCATTCCGCCTGCGCATACCGGTACTTTTATCGCTGCATTTGAAACCGACCCCACAGCTGAAACCCTCCCACTTTTTTGTTACACTGCAGCGGGATGGCATGACGATGAGTTTTATGTAACTGCCATCCGGATAGAACAGGATATCAGACAGGAATGTGCCGGTTATGATCCGGAAGTTATTGAAACTGGTGTTGAACAACTCATGGGCGCCTACCCCAACAACAGACTGGTTACGCACCTGGCCGAAAACTGCTGCAGAACCTATACCTGTCCGGCTGCCAGAAATTATTTTATCGGAAGATGGGAATGTCCTGTACCTACCTCCCCAGCCTGTAATGCCAATTGCATAGGTTGCATTTCGTTTCAGCCTGAAGCAGAACAAATTACCTCTCCGCAAGACCGCCTGCAATTCAAGCCATCTGCTGAAGAGATTGTGGAATTCACCGTTCCACATTTAATGCATGCCCCCTTCCCACTGATCAGTTTCGGACAGGGTTGCGAGGGAGAACCACTGCTGATGTGGGAAACCATTGGGGAAGCCATCCGTGAAATCAGAAAACATACAGATAGAGGCAGCATCAATATCAACACCAACGGTTCAATGCCAAAAGCTGTAAGGGCACTTTGTGAAGCCGGACTGGATTCCATCCGGGTAAGCACAAATTCCATTGCAAAAAAGCTGGTATGAAAACTATTACAGGCCCAATAACTACAGCTTTGAAGACATTGTGGAAAGCCTGAAAGTATTGCATGAATTTGGTGGATGGAGCTCTATCAACTACTTTGTTTTTCCAGGCATGACAGATACCGAAGCCGAATACGAAGCCCTTAGAAAGGTTATCAGGGAAACCAACCTGAAGATGATCCAATGGCGGAATTTCAACATAGACCCAGACTGGTACCTTGGCAGGATGGGTATCACTGAACCGATGGAGTTCATGGGTATCCGGAATATGATGAACCTGATCCGCGAGGAATTTCCGGATCTTAAATTCGGGTATTATAATCCGCCCATAGAACGCATCAAAGGTAATTTTGAACAAGATTTTGCACATCATTAAACATTTGATTTCAAAATTTGCACTAATTTCAATTGATGTCCACTTTCGACCAAGATAAAAACCTGAAAGCCAGCACCTATACCATACTTCTGGTTGGAGGATTGCTGATTATCAGTTTCCTGATTTCCTGGGCACCTCCCCCGCCGATAGAAATCCCGGTGGAAGAAGGCATGGAGGTAAACCTGGGCAACAGTGAAATGGGTGAAGGAGATATTCAGCCCCTATTACCTGATGAACCTGTTGACTTGATTGAAGACGTAAAACCTACACCACCTCAGGCTGCTGTTCAGGAACCTCCGGTAAAAGACATTGAAACAAATGACGAAGACCTGGAAGCACCTCCAGCAGTAGTTAAAAAGCCGGTTGAAAAACCAAAGAAAAAACCCGAAGTCAAACCCACACCCGAAATACCCAAACCAGTAACAAAGCCAAAACCTGAAGCCAAACCGGTTGAAACGCCTCCGGCACCTCCAAAACCAAAATTTGTTTACAAAGGACAATCAAGCAATACCAGCGGGCAAGGTGGTAACAATGCCGATACCTATCAGCCAAGCAACGGACAAGGTATTGCTGGTGGAAAAGGAGACCAAGGTAAACCCAATGGCAGTGCAGATTCAGATAGCTATACGGGTAATGGAGGCAGTGGTTCTGGGGGGAGTGGTATTTCTATTTCAAGAGGACTGCAAGGGAGAAGAATCAGCAGCAGGCCATCGTTTGAAGAAGACTTCAATGAAAATGCCAAAATTGCCGTTGACATTAAAATTGATGCAACTGGCAAAGTTATCAGCGTGGCCATCCAACCCAGAGGAACCACTACAGGTAATACATCTATGAAAGCCATTGCACTCCAGAAAGCCAGGCAGCTCAAATTCACGCCTGACGAAAATGCACCTGATGAACAACTTGGTACCATAGTTTTCAATTTCAGGATAAAAGGATAAATCGATTTATTTTTATTCCGATATTTGCCAAAGAAAAAACAACATCCATGGACAAAAGAATTAATAATCTGATCTTCTTCTACGTTATTTATTTCATCATTGCCGTTTCTATGTGCCTTTTTGTACCCGTTCAGAAGTTTCTGACAGGCTTTCTCTTTGGCGCGACTGGCGTCCTGATTTTCCTGATGTTCTTTGGACTGTGGTTGTTGAAGGAGAAGGAGTAGTGATGAGGGATGAGGGATGAGGGATGAGTGATGAGGGATGAGGGACGAGGGATGAGTGATAAGGGACGAGCTTGCCAACCATAGGTTGGTAAACCTGCTGTAGGCAGGGGCAAGGGATAAGGGACGAGGGACAAGGCACGAGTTTTTTTACTAAAATCCCCTCCTGGATAGGTTTACCTACCGAAGGTAGGATGGGTGGATTCCGGAGCGAAGCGAGCGGAAGACGGGGTGGTGGAGATAATTTAATTTAATAACTCCCCTCTTATAATCTTGTAAGTTAGGGCTTGAGTAAAAGATTGTGATGCTTCTCAAAGGCTCATCAGAAGAATTGACCGGGTGCTGGATTTTTATAAGAACCGGTAAATAATAAAAAAGCTGCAGGATTTAAATCTTGCAGCTTTTTTATTGCTTTCTATTTCAAAATAAAGTTGAAAGCGGGATTAAAAATTCTTCCGAACCCATTAGCCCACTTTCAACTGATCAATCAGAGTTCCAGCTTCCAGCCTTCGCGGTAATCACGTTTTACAAACTGATTGGCTGGCTCGAAATTGGTGATCCGGATGTTTTTGGCATCCCACAGCAACTTCTTCCTACCCAAGTATTTATCTTCCCATCCTTTCAGGTTAGGATTTTTCATCATCCAGCTTCTGATAGCAAGGTTACCAATGAGGATGCTCTCTGTAAACGGACCGGCAAACTCAAACGGAGAACTTGTTTGGGCATTACCATGTCCAGCTATACAAGCATTCACCCATTGCAGGTAATGTCCTTCTGGTACACGCTTGATTGTTTCTGCAGGCAGCTTTGTTTCCTTCATCAACTTTGTTGGGAGTAACCTCGGATTTGCACCGTAACAATCGGCCAGGAGTTTACCCTTTGTTCCTACAAACAAAACACCACCATCCCAGTTTCCGAAAGCTTCTTCCGGTAACAATTCGTCAGGACGTTGTGGCAACAAACCACCGTCATACCAAGAAACTTTGATGTCTCCCTTTTTGCCATCTGTGCGTGGGTATGTGAGGTGAATAATTGTTGAAGGGGGACAAGCATCTGTATTAGCTGTATCATCCCACATGCCTTTCCATATTGAGGCTACAGAGCACTCAACATCAGATGGGTATAAAATTGGCAAACAACGGAAAACGGGATCCATGATGTGGCAAGCCATATCACCAAGAGAACCTGTACCATAAGCCCACCAGCCTCTCCAGTTAAATGGAAGGTAAGCTGGATTGTAATCTATTTTCTTTGCAGTGCCCAGCCAAAGATCCCAATCAAGTTCATTGGGAACCTGAAAATTACCTGTAGGCGTTGGGATACCCTGCGGCCATACAGGCCTGTTGGTCCAGCATTGTACATTTGTAACATCTCCAATCAATCCGGCATTGATCAACTCCTGTGTTCTGCGCACACCATTTCCAGATCCACCCTGATTGCCCATCTGGGTTACAACCTTGTATTTTTTAGCGGCTTCTGTCAAAACCCTTGCTTCATAGATATCGTGGGTGAGCGGCTTCTGCGTGTAAACGTGCTTGCCAAGTTGCATGGCAGCAAGCGTTGCCACAGCATGTGTATGGTCTGGCGTAGAAATGGAACAAGCGTCAATGACATCTTTTTCCTTTTCCAGCATCACCCTGAAATCCCGGTAATAATTGGCTTTGGGGTGAAGCTTCCTTGTTTTGGCCGCAGAACGATCGTCTACATCTGCCAGCGCAACAATTTCTACATTCGGACTTTTGAAAAACTCAGCGAGATCGCTTTCTCCCTTACCACCAGCGCCAATG
>JBDLUZ010000234.1:0-3528 GCA_039805045.1 Bacteroidota bacterium
AGTTGTTTTTACAACACTGGAATCAATGGATTTTAACAGGGTTACTATTGCGCCTGATACTTCACCTTCTGCGTTAACCGTACCAGTTATCACTGATTGCTGCGCGAATAGGTTTGATGAGATAAATATTGTGATAATGGAGAGTATGCGTTTCATATTGTTCAATGAAGCACGCAAAATTAGGTAATGTGGGTGGGCTGATGCCCGAATTTATATAAGCGGTATGGTTAGCGATCTGACCAAACCATAATGCATAAAAAAAGCCCTCTCAGATTTCCTGAAAGGGCTTGGTGCTCTTTGCTGGACTGAGTTCGAACGAAATCGCTGCAGATTTTAATATATTTTCAATCATAAAATGGGATAACGAAGATTGAAGTCACTAAACCAAATCATCTTTAAGCAATGGCAATATCTCTATTGATTGTTTTAAATGATAGAATGGTAGTGTAGTCATCAATTTACTTACTTCTTGCTCATCCATGTCTTTAAAAATAAGTACTGCTCCATTCTTCGTTGGCCTTAAAAAAAGCTGCTCCAAAAATCCCTCTTTTTTCCATTGGGCAACAACCTCGCGTTCCTGTTGTAGTATCTGGGGAAAGTTGCTTGGCAAATTATCAGTATCTATTGTTAGAATAACGAGAACTCTATTCATGCGTTTGAATTTAATAATTTAGTTCTCAGCTCTGGAAAACGATAAAAAGCAACGATGAGCATAAATGATTGAATGATGCAAGGTGCAACAATCGATACGCCATGCTCCAGATGTGTTGCAATAGCACCACCCATGTATGCAGAGAGAAGCAATGTTCCAATAATTCCGGTTCTTGGAATTACAAAAAGGAGGAGTGATGCCACCTCAACAATGCCAATCAAAGTATTGGTTTTTGCATCCAGTCCGAAGTTAGCCGCCAACTTCAGGGCTTCCTCATTTGCTGTAAATTTGCTTGCTGCACTTCCAAGAAAAATAAATGCTACCAAACCTGTCAGTACCCAATAAATGATTTGTTTTGATTTTGTATTCATATTATTATTTATTTAAAAATGGATAATCGATATAACCCTGGTCCTGGCCTCCATACATGGTAGCCCTGTCTGCCTGATTCAATTCTGCTTTGATTTCAAATCGTTTTGGCAAATCTGGATTTGCTAAAAACAGCGTACCGTAAGCAATCATTTTGGCAATTCCTTTTTGCAGTTCCGCTTCACCTGATTCACGTGTATAACCGCAATTGGCTATAACCGGATGCTTGGAAATATTTCCGAAGGTTTCAACTGCATCAACTGGGTATTGAGGAAATTGATCAACCGGAAAAGGAACTTTCATCATGTGGATATAAGCCAGTGGCAATTGATTCAGCTGTTCTATCAATGAGGTAAACTGCTCAACGGGTTGCTGATGCGAGATGTTATTATACGTGCTTGTTGGCGACAATCGAATGGCGACTTTGTTATCGCCAATGGCTGCAACCATTTCTTGCATTACTTCCAACACAAAACGATTTCGATTTTCTATACTTCCTCCATATTGATCAGTACGCTGATTGGAGCTATCTGCTAAAAACTGATTGGGCAAATAACCAAAGGCAGCATGAAGCTCCACACCATCAAATCCAGCCTCAACAGCATTTTTCGCTGCTTGTTTATAATCCTGTATTATTTGAAGTATTTCTTCTATGGAAAGTGCTTCTGGTGTCTCATACTCTTTCATGCCCTCCATGGTGAAATGCTGCTGTCCTCTAATGGCAATTGCAGAAGGCGCAACGGGTAACTCGCCATTTTTCACCAATGAATGCCCTACACGACCTGTATGCCAAAGTTGCGCATAGATGGTACCTCCACTTTCATGTACCGCTTTAGTAACTTTTTCCCAGGCTTCAATTTGTTCCTGTGTATAAATTCCTGGTGTTAATGGGCTTCCCGTAGCCTGTTTGCTGATGTTGATGGCTTCACTGATCATCAGTCCGGCACTGGACCTTTGTGTGTAATACAAGACTGTCGATGTTCCTACCACGCCTTGTATGTTTGCCCGGGAACGGGTCATTGGTGCCATGGCCATGCTGTTGTTGAGTGAAGCATTGCCGATTTGTATTGGTTCTAATAGTTTCATTTTCTTTTTTTTGATTTGTAAACTTACATCCTTTACTTTACATTTGAAAGTAGTTACACTAATGTACAGTAGTAACCTGTAGTAAAGCAATGACTAAAATCAGTCTTCTATGGTAAATAATAAATCAAACAAATCTCAAAAAACATGCAGCCTTAAGGATGTTTTGGACATCATAGGAGGCAAATGGGCCATGCCCATCATCTACAATTTATCCAAAGGCAAACTGCGTTTCAAAGAAATTGAAAGAACTATAGAAGGAATCAACACCAGAATGTTGGTGAAAGAATTGAAAAATTTAGAGGCCAATGGCATCATTACGCGCACTGTTTTTCCCACTGTTCCACCGACTGTTGAATATGCCCTGACGAAAAAGGGTGAAAAACTCTTGCCAAGTATTCAATCCTTACACAAGTGGGGGCAAGAGTATGCGAGATGATTGTCAGGGACTGGATTACTTTCAGTGATCCAAATGTCCTACGAGGGGGCAGGATAAAAAATCCCGCACTTCGTGCAAGACATTTTATCCTGCCCTTGCTGGACTGAGTTCGAACAAAATAGTTAATGAATTCAAATTATTTTTAGAAGATTAGGCAAACAATTCACAATATTCTACATTTGAGTATGAACAGTTTTAGATTAGATAGAACTGCATTTAAAGCTCAAACACTTAAAGAAGCTGATAATCATGCAACTGCCTATAAAAAATTATCATGGCAGGAGCGTTTAAAAGTTGCTACATATTTAAATAGTGTTGCTTATAATTATGATTTAAACAATCCCCCCAAGATGGATAGGACAAAATTTTCGACAAAATCCATTTCAGCCTAATGGGTAATATTTTCAATTCAGATTTTCGGGATTTTATTGCTTGCCTAAACACAAATAATGTAAGATATATTCTTGTTGGAGGTTATTCTGTTATTCTTCATGGATACTCAAGAACAACAGGAGATATGGATTTGTGGGTTGAAAGAACAGCAGAAAATTATTTTAAAATAAAGAACGCATTTGAAGAATTCGGTATGCCAGTCTTTGATATGACCGAAGACAATTTTCTACATCATCCTGTATGGGATGTTTTTACTTTTGGAATTCCCCCAGTTGCTATAGACCTCATGATTGGAATGGAAGGGTTTAATTTTCAGGAGATTTATGAAAGGTCTGTCATTTTTAAAGATGAAGATCTAGAAATCAGGGTCATTCATAAAAATGATTTAATTGCCGCAAAACAAAAAGCAGGCAGATCAAAAGACTTAGATGATTTGGAGAATTTACTTTGATAATAACAATGGTCGCTGGTTATTATTTCCAACGACCATTATTTTTTTCTGAAATATCAGAGCCCTTTGCTGGATTACTTTCAGTGATCCATTTTGTCCTACGAGGGGGCTACAATTAAAAAGTCCTGGTTCGCTTCGCTC
>JBDLUZ010000235.1:0-3485 GCA_039805045.1 Bacteroidota bacterium
AAGCGCAACAGCTGCGACAATCTCTACATCAACCATGGTGGCATTGATAGTTCCGGTGGAATGGTGATAGTAACCAATGATCTTGTTGGCTTGATTGAGATAAATTGCAATAAAATGCTCCTGTACTTCAATCCCTTTCAGGATGCGTTCTTTCAAGAATTGATACACATCATTTGAGCTTGTGATTTGTCCGAAGAAGTATGCCTCCTTATTGAATGTTACCTCAATCTCCCGAACTCGGAATTCTGCATTCAATTCATCAATTTGGCTTTCCAAATCATTGAAAGCGGCCTTGTCAAAGACCATTTGGGGTTGATATTGTGGCTGTTTGTACTGCATGGTTATTTTCTTTTCAATACGATGATATCGGTGGGCACTTTGGAGAATTTGAAAACAGGAGGCAATCGATATGCATCAAGTATGTCCGCCAACTTTTCCATTTCTGCTTTTTCGGTTTGGTAGCTGATGCCATTGCGCAAAAAATTGCTACCGGTCAAGTAGACCAAAAGTCCACCTGGCTTCAACATTTGCAGTCCTTGATACATGAAAAAGAGTTCAATCTGATGCATCTTAGGCTTAGTGAAATAGCTTGAGTACCTGTTTTTATACTTCCCGTATGGGGGATTGCCAATCACCAGAGAAAAGGGATATCCCTCAACCCATGTCAATTGACTCTTTAGCGTGGCAGTGAATCTTGGAGGTGATAGAAATGCTGTTTCAAAATAGCCGTCGTAGATTTTGGCCTCCGGATAAAGGATTTGGGTAATTCTTCGGGAAATTGGATTGATTTCAAAGCCATAACATCTGTTCTTGTTAGGGGCATGCTGAAGTAGTTTTCCCGTTCCAACACTAGGTTCCAGAACCGTTCCGCTTGGCTTAAATCCATAGCGGTAGGCCAATAGCCACATCAATTCGCAAATTTTTTCAGGAGTGTAGAATTCATACAAAACACCTTCTCCACTTGCACCTTTAGAGCCCTGTCCGCCTGAGCCTTCGTATTGAGCAATAAAATCCTTATCCGCTTGACTGTATTTGTCACCGGTAGCATCCTTCTTTTTAATAAGGGCTTCGATTTTATTATTCAATTCAAACTGGTTCATTAGCCCATCATGCTTTGTGTTTCCAGTAGTCCATTTTTGCCCAAGACCTTAAGGATGTAGGCATAACCCTCTTTGCTTCGTCCTTTCACATGATCCAAGACTTGCTCTACATTCCCCTGTACGGGCTTGAAGAAATAACCCATACCATAGCGTAAAAGCACCTTATCTAAGCGCAACTGGCCAGCTTCATGGTGTTGGTCAATGAGAATCCCCAAATACATAGCACCCAAAAGAACATTTAGCTCTGGGATGAGTAGATCTGCTTGGGTAATGACATTGCCACTGTAGTTATTTTCCTTGATTTTGTGCGACAGATATTTCTGTTTCAACGGCCCGTCCAGTCGCTTCCCAAGGTGTTTTCTCAGGATTGCCGCCTCAGCAGCAGTAAGTCTCCCGGTTTTATTTTCCATGTAGATCACATCATTGCCCGTCTGAGGCTTCAGTTGCATCAAACCTGCGGCTCCAACGTAGCTCACGACCTTTGGGTTACCGGCACTTTCTGTAAAAATCACGGACATAATCAAGGCACCAGGAACCTTGGTGAGCTCCTCCGCTTGCTTGATTTCCTTATACCATGTTTTACCTATCTGCTCCAATTTCACTTTATTCTGTGGCAAAGCGGTGTTTGGATAGAACACCCTTGGGGTCATAGGTATGGATACTTTCAGCGCTGACATAACTATGCTTTATAAAAAGTGATTACACGGTTTTGCTTTTGCTGCGGGGTAACCCCAACTGCGGGCTCAATTTGCGTTGTGCCTGATTTCTTGCGCAATGCCAAAGCAACCAATGCAGCTGCGGTGAGGCCTATAAATAGTTTATTCATGCTTTTGAATATTGATGGTTTGCGAATACTTGATAATTGAATTGGGATTGGAACTAAACATGCGCTGCTGAATCCTTCTTGGTGAAAAAATCCATAGCCAAGGCTTCGTTCGTTCTCCCTTAAACACAACCTGAATCAAAGAATCCCTGCTCTGGATTTGAACTCTTTGAGTATCGCCCAATGCCTGACCTTGGATTGTGTACCAGGGATCCGAATAGGAAAAGACCTTTACCCTAATGGTATCGTGAATAAGACTGTCTCTAATGGTCGTGACAATCTGTTTCTGCGTTTCAATTATTGTTGTTGAAACTTGCTGTGCACGCTCTGGCTTTACACCAGCCTCCAATATGGCTTTGAACTGTAATGGAAAAAGCGTCTTTAGTTCCTGAATCCGCAAGGTTAACACCTCACTTTGACCGGCAATTGCTCCATTTTCCAGTTGGATTTGTTTCAATCCAATTGAAAGTGAGCGAACATTACCCTCAAGTCGTTGATTCTCCTCCCTTAGATTTTGATTATTGCTCCAAATCATCCAAACGAGCAGGACGAGCGTTCCTGCCAGGAGGATTTTTTGCAGCCCTGGGCTTTTTATAAGATTGATTGGATTCATGTTGAGTGGGTCTTTGTGTCTGTGACCAGATGTAAGCCGAAAGAATGGTCATAATGCCTGCAATTGAGGTTGCCGCAACCATTTCCATGCTTCGGAAAACAGCTGTGATGGTGATGATTGCTAGAAACAAAGCAGCAATCAGGGTTATTCTATATCGAGTTGATGTGTTCATTTTTTAGTGATTTAAACAATTACTTTTTCTTCATAAGGATTTACGAGATTGTGAACGAGGACGCCATCAGCGAAGTAGGTATCTTGGCTTTCTACGTTGATGTTTACCACATTGACATTTTCATCAATACGTTCAATAGAATCTATATCTACCCATGTTTCATCTGTGCGATAGAACTTATCGCCAACTAGCAAATCCTTTGCTCTTAAAAACTGAAATGATCCAGCTCGCTGAACCAAAACAGGATGTTCGAAGGTTATTTTGAGCAGATTATTGATCAGGAAGTAATAACTGAATTGCGCTTTTTGGATACCTGTGACCGTTGATGAGGCCGGCATGCTGGAGAAGCTACTTGATGTGAATGTTTTCCAAGCATCTTCAACTTCGCTATCAAGTCCATCGATGGAAACAGTTTTAACCAAATCGCCCAATTCAAGGTCTTCAATCAACTTGGTACTACCATCTGCCAAGGTAATGAGCGTGCCATAAAGCAAACATCCGCCGCCACCACCCAAATCGCCACCGCCTGTTCCTCCACCTGTTCCGCCTCCAGTGTCTGTTGTTGCGGAGCAGCCATCCAAACAGATGTTGGTCCACATGCCACTTGATAATTGCTGTAGGCAGAACAACCCAGAAAGAGAAGATACCCCAAAACGAAAATCTCCGTCAGCAACCTGGTTGGGGTCTCGTACAAAGTACAGGTAACCATCCTGCATAAGCGGGATGTGTCCAGTTGGACCACCTGAACTAGTTAATCCACCTTGAAAGTCTTTGCGG
>JBDLUZ010000236.1:0-3485 GCA_039805045.1 Bacteroidota bacterium
GTAAGGTTACGACCTACTGTAGGAAGATTCTGAAGTCTTTCTGAGCTGATTGCAGTACCTACACCACCATTGAGTGCCTGAGCACCTCTGGAAGCCGTAACTACAACTTCCTTCAAATCCTGTGTGTTACTGATCATTTTAAAATCTACCCTGCCAGTTTCTCCCAATTCAAGGAAAACATCGTTTCTGGTTTGTGGTTTATAACCAACAAAAGAAACCTCAACCGTGTATGGACCACCAGGCTGGATGTTTGAAATTGAAAAACGACCATTGACTGAAGTCATGGCCGAGATAACAGTCCCTGTTGGCATGTGAATAGCCTTTACAGATGCTCCGGAAAGGGCCTCACCTGAAGCAGAACGAATGGTTCCCCCCATAGAACTTGTTGTTACCTGTGCATGGATAAGACTTGTGACCAGTAAAGATATGGTCAGCGTTAGGAAATACTTGAAAAATCGCATAAGCAGTTGTTTATGTTGCAAAATTAAGAACTGATAAGCAAAGATTGCTTTTTCGTATTAACAAACAATTAAGAATCCGAAATGTTCAGCTTTTTATGCATTGGTTCTTTTTAGATCCTGGAATCCATATTTTTCGATAAAATCATTGATTCCCAATGCATTATCAACAGAAAACTCACCTATTCTGGTTCTGCGCAGGGAAGACAGGTATCCTCCGCATCCTAAAGCTTCCCCAAAGTCGTTTGCAAGACTACGTATATAAGTACCTGTTGAGCAGATTACCCTGAAATGTACAACGGGTAATTCAATGGCTGTTATTTCAAATGATTTGATGGTAATTTTTCTGGGCTCCATTATTACTTCTTTACCCTTCCTAGCCAATATATAGGATGGGGTACCTCCTTTCTTGATGGCTGAATGTGCGGGTGGCACCTGCATAATTTCTCCGGTAAAAGGGATTGTAGCGGCATTAAGCATATCTGGTGTGAGGAAATCTACTGCAGATTTGAATACGGGTTCACTCTCCAGATCAAATGTTGGCGTTGAAGCACCAAGTGTAAATGTGCCGGTGTATTCTTTTTCTGCTGCCATGTACTCATTGATCTTCTTGGTGAATTTGCCTGTACAAACGATGAGCAATCCCGTAGCAAGGGGATCAAGGGTTCCGGCATGCCCTACCTTACTTACCTTGGTCAGTATCCTTATTTTCTTAACAACATCGAAGGATGTCCATTCCAGTGGCTTATCCATCAACAAAACCCTGCCTTCAGCGAAGCTTCCTGTCACTTCTTCCATAATCTGTTTGTACATTTGCGCAAAGTTAAGTCACTTCAACTGAACTATGGCCCTGATTCAACATCTAGACCCCAACGTAAGATTTGCACAGCAGGTAGACAATGCAAGGGCATACGTTTTACCATTTATAAACCGTGCTATACCGGTTCATCAAGACATGAACTTGCTGGATATTGGTTGCGGAGATGGCGGTGTGCTGTTACCTTTTCTGGAAATGGGGTGCAAGGCTACAGGCATTGAACTGGATGTGGAAAAATCAAATCATGCCAGAAACTTTTTAGCTGAATTTATCCAGACAGGTCAGGCTGAAATAATCAACCTCAATATTTACGAAGAGGCTGCATTGCAAGATTACAGAGAAAAGTTTGATATCATCCTCCTCAAGGATGTTATAGAACATATCCCTGATCAATCCAGGTTCATCCCTTACATGAAACAGTTTCTCAAACCTGGTGGTGTGGTTTATTTCGGTTTTCCGCCCTGGCAAATGCCTCATGGAGGCCACCAGCAGGTTTGCCGTAACCGATTTCTTTCTGTACTACCCTATTTTCACCTTTTGCCTGCTGTTTTATATTCAAGGATACTCAGGCTTGGAGGGGAATATGAGTCTACCATTAATGAACTGCTGGAGATTAAATCGACAGGCATTTCCATAGAGCGTTTTGAAAAACTTGCCCTTTCTGGTGGCTATTCCATTGTTGCATCCACCCACTACCTGATTAATCCCATTTACCGATTTAAATTTGGCTGGCAACCCAAGGAGCAATTTACGTGGTTAAGAAAAATCCCTGTACTGCGCAATTTTTTTACGACCTGCGTTTATTACCTGATTAGGAAAAACTGAGATTACTGCACTACGAACTTGGTGAACAAATTGGTTCCTGCATCTGTAAGCCTGATCTGATAAACACCCGGTTGGAGCACTCTGATGTCTATTTCTTTCTGGGTAGATTCAAGATGTCCTGATTTCATAATCTGACCGCCAGAAGAAATAATCGCATAATGCATACCATTGATACCGGTATTCTGACTGACCTGCAGGTTTATTTTGCCTGTGTGGGAAGGATTGGGATAAACATTAACCACTTTTGCATCTGCCTGCGGAATCACTGCTGCCTGCATGCTTGTATTCCATGATTGTTCCAATGCCCTCGAATTCAGGATTGCAGCTCTTTTTCCACCTGGCTCAAACTGGGCACGCATAACTGATTTTTGTCCGACTGTAAACATTCCCATCGCTTCATCATTGGTGAAATCCATGAAATTCATGAACATCTCACCATCCTGGGTTCCATTACAAGGAGTAAGCCTTGGGAAAACAGGTGCTCCGGAATTACTCCCCCTTTGTTTGGGCGTGTCTTCAATGCCATCATCTCCACAAGGACCATCACCCCAAAGATGTTTGAGACCGAGCCAGTGTCCTACTTCATGCGTCATGGTGCGACCTAGGTTATAAGGTGCTACAACAACACCAGAAGTTCCAAAAGCATCATACCTAACCACGATTCCGTCCAGGGCAGGGTCGCTCCCCGGGAAAGTAGCATATCCGGATAATCCGGGTACGGTATTGCAGATCCAAACATTCAGGTATTGACGGGAATCCCAGCCAGAACTACCACCAGCTGAAGCAGATTTGATTTTATTGTCGTCTGACCACATGATGCGGGAAGTTTTCTTACGCACTATGCCGGAGGTGGTCCGCCCCATGGGATCCGTTTTTGCCAATTCAAACTGTATAGACGTGTTGGCAGCCCGGGATGCAAAGACCGCAGGGACCTTGAGGAAATCAGTGTTTTTTCTGCTGAAATCTGCGTTCAGTGCTTCAATTTGAGACAGTATTTGGAGGTCTGAAATATTTTCTTTTGATTGATTGTATAAAACATGGACTACTACCGGGATGGTAATTACCTTTTCTGGACCGGGAGCATTGCTGCCAGTCTTAATTTCCGGAAGGGTATAACCGGATGTGTTGCAGACCTTTTGAGCAAGGACCGAACCTGATGATAAAAAAATGATGATGGATAGTAGGAAAAGCCTCATAATTACCTTTTGGTATGAGCTTTTCAGAGAGTATTGAATTGATTGGAGGCTTTCGGAAGGATTGGACTATTGCCTGCTGTTCAAACACAGCTATCGGCATGTAAATATGTACATCATATCCCGGAAAAGCAAGTAGCCAATACAATTTTATAACTATTTTACATTGGCGTTAATTAAATGCTAACGCTA
>JBDLUZ010000237.1:0-3958 GCA_039805045.1 Bacteroidota bacterium
TACGATGATAACACCGTTCACACCATCCGGACCATACAATGAAGCCGCTGAAGCACCTTTCAGGATATTGATATCATCTACATCGTTGGGGTTGATCCTATTCAGAAAACCGAGGGCTACAGGCACACCATCAACAACCAACAAAGGCTGGTTGTTACCAGTCAGTGAACGGATACCACGAAGTGTAATACGGGTATCAGCAAACACACCGTTGTTAACAGTAGCAATATTCAGACCAGAAACCTTTCCGGTAAGACCATTCTGAATATTAACTGCCTTGGCCGCAGTTACTTCCTTACCGCCAATTTTGGCAGTGGAATAACCCAGCTGACGTGGCTGTTTCTGGATACCAAGTGCCGTAACTACTACTTCCTGCATCTGCGCTTCGCTGGTAGTAATAATCAGGGTAGTATTGTTGCCAGCCACGGTAAACACTTTCGCGTTAAATCCAGTAGCAGAAACAGAAAGCTGCCCTTTGTCCTTGATCGAAATCTTGAAATTACCGGAAGCGTCTGCCTTCACGGCGTTGTTGGTGCCCAATTCAGTAACAGTGGCATTGGGAACTGATTCTCCCCTGTCACTTTTGACTACACCCGAAACGGTTCTTTGCAGATTGCCAGCACAGAGGCCAATTTTCTCATGATAGACTAAGTTTTATGGTTTAAAAAAAAGATAACTCTCCTTTTGGGAGATTACCAATTAGAACAAATTTAATGTTTTTTTAACAAGCCGTGTGTGACAGAAGTCCGCCCATTTAATTATTCAAAAAATGACAAAAAAAAGCCCATTGACTAGATTATTTCTAAACAATGGGCTAATTACTAAAAAATATTTATCAGAATCTTAAGTTATTTTTATGCAAAAACTTAGATGTACTGATTGATGATATTTTCAAGCCATTCCTGGCGTCCGCTGGTCAGTTTGGGCTCACCGGCTGCCATGGCAAAATTCCTGAGATCCTCGAGCGTGAGTTTTCCTTCCTCAAATAACTTTCCGCTGCCACTGTCAAAAGAAGTATAGCGATCAGTTCTGAACTGCTTGTAAGGAGAGTGCTGTATCACGTTATCTGCTACAACCAGTGCCCTTGCAAATGCATCCATCCCTCCAATATGTGCATAAAAGAGGTCTTCCATATCTGTAGAATTGCGTCTTATTTTGGCATCAAAATTGACTCCACCACCTGCAAACCCTCCAGCCTCAAGAATAATAAGCATGGATTCAACCAATTCATTGAGGTTCATGGGAAACTGATCGGTATCCCATCCATTCTGAGCGTCTCCCCTGTTGGCATCAATACTTCCGAGCATCCCTGCATCTGCAGCTACCTGGATTTCATGCTGAAAGGTATGTCCAGCCAAGGTAGCATGATTCACTTCTACATTGAGTTTGAAATCTTGGTCCAGTCCGTGCTGGCGCAGGAAACCTATCACCGTTGCCGAATCATAGTCGTACTGGTGTTTGGTTGGCTCACAAGGCTTTGGCTCGATAAAAAACGTTCCCTTAAACCCATTCTTCCGGGCATAATCCTTTGCAGCGTGCAGGAATCGGGCCAGATGTTCCTGCTCCCTTTTCATATCTGTATTTAAAAGGGTCATATAACCTTCCCGGCCGCCCCAGAAAACATAATTTTCTCCTCCGAGCCTTATTGTTGCATCGAGTGCATTCTTGACCTGCGTGGCAGCATGTGCTACCACATTGAAATCAGGATTTGTACTGGCGCCATTCATGTAGCGAGGATTGGAAAAGACATTGGCAGTGCCCCACAGCAGCTTTACACCGCTGGCTTGTTGTTTCTGGGCAGCATAGTCCACAATGGCAGAAAGGTTGCTTTCGTATTCAGCAAGACTGGAGCCTTCATCCACCAGGTCAATATCATGGAAGCAATAATAAGGAACGCCTAATTTGGTGATGAACTCAAAAGCGGCATCCATTTTGTCTTTTGCCCGGCCAACGGCATCAGCAGATTGATCCCAGGCATACTGCTTCGTACCCGGACCAAAAGGATCTGCACCGGTATTGCAGAAACTATGCCAATAGGCCACTGCAAACTTGAAATGGTCTTTCATGGTTTTTCCGCCAACAAGCTGATCCTCATTGTACCACTTGTATGCCAAAGGGTTATCAGATTGTCTTCCTTCATAACTGATCTTTCCAATACCGGGAAAGAACTCTTTACTGCCTAGTGTAATTGACATCTTGTATTGTTTTATGGTTGAAGTTTAATTTTTAAAGGCTCAAAAGTTAAGAATTAGAGGTTTAAACACCAGCGGCTGTATGCATCTTTATACTGTTCCTGCAATGCTGGTTGCGGACGAACTGTTTCGAGCACCCTGAGCCCTACAAAGGCTTCGCCGGCATCTTTATAAATTTTTGCTCCCACACCTGCAGCCCTTGCTGCACCCTGTGCCCCGTCTGTATTGAACAACTCGATGGTTGCACCGGTTGTGTTGGCAAATGCCTCTGCGAAGAGTGGACTTAAAAACATATTGGCTTTACCGGCCCGAACAGTATTGATTTTCAGTCCCATCTTAACCATAATCTCTATCCCGTAATAAAGAGCAAAAACAATGCCTTCCTGTGCTGCCCTGGCAAGGTGTGCATTGCTGTGTCTATTGAAATGGAGGTTGCGTATCATGGAGCCGGGATCTCGGTTCTCAAGCACACGTTCGGCCCCGTTCCCGAAAGGGTAACACTGCAGGCCTTCTGCCCCAACCTGAACTTTGGAGGCGAGTGCATTCATTTCAGGATAGCTCATACCATTGAAGACATTTTTCTGTAACCAGCTGTTCAAAATACCGGTTCCGTTTATACACAACAAAACACCGTAGCTTTTTGCTTCAGGCAGGTGGTTTACATGCACAAATGTATTTACCCTGGATGGAGGATCAAATGCAGGCTTATCAATAACCCCGTAGACAACGCCTGATGTTCCGGCTGTGGCGGCTATTTCACCGGGATTGAGTACGTTAAGGGAAAAGGCATTATTGGGCTGATCACCCGCACGGTAACACACGGGTGTATCCTCTGCCAATCCAAGCGCTGCTGCTGCTTGTGCAGTGACATACCCCTGTTCCCCAAATTGAGGCACGCGGCTGCAGAGCAGCCGCTCATCAATGCCATAATAATGCAAGAGGTCATGCGCTACATCTTCTGCAGATGCGTCCCACATGACACCTTCTGAGAGTCCGGAAATGGTTGTACGCATTTCACCAGTCAACTTATAGGCTATATAGTCTCCGGGCAACATGACTTTATGAATCCGCGCATATACTTCAGGTTCATTGTCTTTGACCCATTTTAATTTAGAAGCCGTGAGATTTCCGGGAGAGTTTAGGTAATGCTGCAGGCAGAATTCCTCTCCTAAAGCGCTAAAAGCTGCCGAACCTGTTTCCACGGCTCTGCTGTCGCACCAGATAATCGAAGACCTAACCGGGGCACCATCTCTGTCTACCGCAACCAGCCCGTGCATCTGATAAGAAATACCTATGGCAGCTATCTCACCAGCTTTATAGTCATATTCATCTGCCAACATAGACATGGCATTGCGCAGTTCTGTCCACCACATTTCAGGATCCTGTTCTGCAAAACCAGCCTGAGGTGAACTGATGCGCATCTCGCTGGATGGCGAATAGGCTGAGGCAACACACGCTCCCGAATCAACATGGATTAGCGCACATTTAACAGATGATGATCCGATATCAATACCGAGCAAATATTTCATGATTGCTGATTCTATAAGATTATTGTTAATGCATTCAGTGTTTCAAACTGAAAAAGATCATTTTAGAGTTGAAAATCGATAAACCGTCTGACTCTTAAAAGTCTCTCCCGGCTTCAATAATGTTGAAGGGAAAGTAGGCTGATTGGGTGAATCAGGAAAGTGCTGTGTTTCCAGACAAAATCCGGTTCTGTGCTGGTAAGCAGTACCCCTTCCTTTTTCCGTTCCATTCAGGAAATT
>JBDLUZ010000238.1:0-3449 GCA_039805045.1 Bacteroidota bacterium
TGATGCATTTTCAGGGTACAAATGCAATGGAATGGTAGCTATACTTTGTGCGCCACCATCGGGTGAAAAAATATGTATGAGAGACCTGATGATGGTATATGGTGTAACCAAATAAAAAAAGTACAGAGGTATTCTTTTCCCTTTATAATCGTTACCAATAATATCTGGAAACAAGTATTTCATCATCAGATAAAACTAAGAAATTATGATCAGGCTTTCCGCAATTTTTTATAGATCCTGATGGCTAGCATCAGTACAACAATAAGCAAGAGCAAGGAAGAGAGCCCCCATACCGCACTCATGGCCTGCTTCACTACCACAAGCATCACAATGGCAAAAAGGAAAACGGTAGCCACCTCATTCCAAATCCTCAATTGATTGGAACTGTACTTGAACACTCCGTGCATCTCCTGCTTGAAAATAATATGTAGCGAGTAATGATATGCATATAAAAGCAAAACAAAAATGAGTTTAACCAGCAGCCACCTTCCCTCCGGCTGAAAAACAATGCGGTGAAATCCACTTGCTGTAAGTACCCAAATGCCCATCACAAGCGTGATTATGGCTGATGGCCACGTGATACCGTACCAAAGCCGCTTCAACATGACATTGAATTGCTTTTGTAAAACCGTACGTTCAATTTCGCCTAACTGTTGGGCTTCAGTATTATAGATGAAAAGTCGCGGCATATAAAAAAGCCCTGCAAACCAGGTCACCACAAAGATGATATGCAGGGCTTTTACATAATCTACAGTCATAACTCAGGATAAAATCATTTTAGTTGACCCCGACTTCACATCATCAACATATCCTTTCAATGTACTCACCCAGTCTGGGTGTGTATTCAAACATGGAATCATGGTAAACGACTCTCCACCGGCATGGATAAACTCCTCCTTCCCTTCTTCAGCAATTTCTTCCAACGTTTCAAGGCAGTCACTCACGAAAGCCGGACAGGCAACGAGCAATTTCTTAACGCCTTCTTTGGGAAGATGCTCCAATCGGTTAACGGTATATGGTTTCAGCCATTCTTCACGACCTAACCTCGACTGGAAAGAGTATTCAAACTTGTCAGCAGGAATGCCAAGCTTTTCTACAACGAGCATGGTTGTGGTATGACAATGTTGTCGGTAACACTGTTTGTGCGCAGGGGAATCTACAGAACAGCAATTGTTTACCTTGAGGCAATGACATCCTGTGACATCTCCTTTCCGGATATGCCTTTCAGGTACCCCATGGTAACTGAACAAAATCTTATCATAATCCTGTTCCAGGAAAGGGGCAATGCTGTTTGCCAATGCATTGATATATTCCTCATCCTTGTAATAAGGTTTAATGAATGTCAACTTGAATGGATATTTTTCCTTTTCAAAAACCTCCTTGGCATATTCAACAGCAGTTTCATAACTGCTCATGGCATAATGGGGATACAATGGAATCGCAATAACCTCATCAAGACCCTCAACCTGGTTCATCAGGCTGTCAAATGCCGCCTTGGGAGTCGGATTTCCATAACGCATGGCTATCTCCACGGGCTCTTCAACGTGCTGTTGTAAAGCCTGCTGCAACTGGCGGGTCAACACCATCAGCGGAGATCCTTCGTCTGTCCAAATTGACCTGTATGCCTTTGCGGATTTCGGGGATCGGAATGGTACGATAATACCCCTAACCAACAATAACCTCAGCAGATATGGGTAATCAATCACCCTTTCGTCCATTAAAAATTCACTCAGGTATTTCCGGAGATCTTTCACAGAGGTTGAATCAGGAGATCCAAGGTTCATTAATAAAATGGCTTTCATAAAATTTTATTATTATAAGTACACAAAACTAAGTTATCAGCTTTCCAGAGCTGATCAGGACAGTCACTGAACTGTCAAAAAAACGGATACAGGCATTTAAAATTGCCCGAAACACAATAAAATCAGCGAATTGACATTTTAGTGACAAGACAACTTGCGCGTGGTAATCCCTCGCAATACTTTTGTATTCGAAACCCCCTAATCATGGTTTACGTCAAATCGACACCCTTTCATTTTTGCATGGCCGGAGTAAACTACCGGAAAACTGATGGTCACCTGAGAAGCAGGTATGCACTCAATGATACCCAGTATGAAAACCTGCTGCAACTGGCAGGATCCTATCAGGTTGAAGAGTGCTTTGTTATTTCTACCTGCAACAGAACAGAAATATACGGAACGACTGACAGCGTAAATAAACTCATGCAATTGCTTTGCACACAAACAGAGGGTGATTTGCATGGATTTGAACAAATCGCATACTTAAAGAAAGGTGAAGAAGCTGTTCGTCATTTATTTGATGTAGTGTCTGGATTGGATTCTCAAATACTTGGTGATTATGAAATTGTTGGCCAAGTGAAGAAGTCTGTAAAGATTGCAAGACAAGCGGGAATGCTAGGTGCCTATACAGACAGGGTTAGCAACCTCGCTTTCCAGTGCTCCAAGAAAATCAAAACATCAACCTGCCTGAGTGGTGGCACTATTTCAGTATCCTTTGCGGCCATTCAGTACCTCAAGGAGAATTTAAAAACAGCCGGCAATCAAAATATATTGTTGATTGGTACCGGTAAATTCGGGAGAATAACTTGCAAAAATCTTGTTGACTATCTGAATACAAAAAACATAACCCTGCTTAACAGATCCATGTACAAAGCAGAGGCGTTGGCTCAGGAACTGGGATTGAAAGTTGCCCCAATGGAGGAACTGCCTAACCTTTTGAAGACTGCTGATGCAGTTCTCGTTGCTACAAATGCAAAAAAACCAATTATCCTGAAAGAACACCTCAACAATGGAAGAGAAATGGTTGTAATTGACCTTTCCATTCCATTCAATGTAGAAGAAAGCGTCAAAGAACTCTCCGCTGTGAACCTGATTAATGTTGATGATCTGTCAAGGATAAAGGATGAAACCCTTGAAAAAAGAAATGCAGAAGTTCCCAAAGCAAAAGCAATAATAGATACCCATATTCAGGAATTTTTTGAATGGGTTTCGATGAGAAGATATGTTCCTGTAATGCAATCGCTTAAATCCAAACTGCTTGAAATACAGGAAGCCCAGCCCGAATTGATGGCTACTTCATCGAAGTCAACAGAAAAAAGAATTCAGAATGCCATCAACGGCATGGTCAATAAAATGCGCAGACAGGATAACAAAGGCTGTCATTACCTGGAAGCCATCAACGAATTCATGACTGTAACAGCCTGATATGGGAAAAAAATTACGCATTGGAACTCGGGAAAGTCAGCTCGCCGTCTGGCAGGCAACTACAGTACAGGGGATGCTTGCTGAAAAAGGAATTGAGAGCGAACTGGTTCTCATCAAAAGTGAAGGCGATATTGACCTGAAAACCCCGCTATATGCCATGGGTGTTCAAGGCGTTTTCACCAGAAGTCTTGATATCGCTTTACTGAATGGCAAAATTGATATTGC
>JBDLUZ010000239.1:0-3443 GCA_039805045.1 Bacteroidota bacterium
TCAGCGTGAAAAAAGGGCAAGTTTCTTCCTTGACGCTGAGAATCCCATGTACAAGCTTGATGTAAGAGGCCGATTAAACCTTAAGGATAGTGTGAGTAAAGAACTGGAAACAGACATCAATATCAGTAACGTTTCTTTATCACTTCTGAAACCATACCTTGCTCTGGTCTTCAGTGACCTCAGTGGAACTGCAAACGGCAAACTTAAAATTTCAGGTGACCCTTACAAGCCTGTGATGACTGGTGCAGTAAAAGTAAAAAATGGCAAGATTAAAATAGCCTACACACAATGCAGTTACAGTATTGTAGATCCTGAGATCCTTTTTTTACCAGGCAAAATAGATTTTGGTACTATTTCTTTGCGAGACAGTTTGGGGAATTTTGCTTCCTTAAAAGGATCCCTGGAGCACGATTTCTTCAAAAACTTCAGGTATAACATCAACGCCAATTCAAGAAAAATACTCGTCTTGAATACGAAAAGAGAGGATAACAGCATTTTTTATGGCAATGCAGTAGGGAGATTTAATTTTACGCTTAACGGTCCTGAACAACAATTAAAAATGTATATCAGTGGCATGCCAGTGGATAGTTCTGTTATCAACATTCTGACTTCAGGTGGTTCCAAACAGAGCGCGGAAGTAGATTTTATCAGGTGGAAAACCATTGGAAAGGAAATGAATGCCATATCAAAACCCGAATATACAAGCAACCTTCAGATAGACCTTGATTTGTCAGCATCCCCATTACTCAAATTGAATGTTGTTCTTGATGAGCTGATGGGAGATATGATTTCCGGGCAAGGTAATGGAAGTTTGAAAATCCATACCGGCACCCGAGACAACCTTACCATGAATGGAAGATTCAATATAGAAACCGGAAATTATAATTTCAATTTCCAGGATATTTTTAAAAAGCCGTTCAAGCTTGTTGGCGGAGGCAGCAGCTACATAAGCTGGAACGGAGATCCTTATGATGCTGAAATTAATATTAACGCCGTTTATCTAGCTGAAAAAGTAAGGATGAGTACGTTATTCACGGACGCAAGCAATACAACAGTTTCAGGGATAAGTTCAGACATTTTAAGAGAGATCAGCGATGTTGAAGTCAGGTGTAATCTAACAGGAACGCTATCCAAACCGAACCCAAGTTTTCAGTTGGTCATCCCTCAAAATAGTGTAGTGAGAAACAATGCTACCATAGACAGCAAAATTAAAACAATAAATAGGGATCAACTTGAAGTAAGTAAGCAGGCAACATACCTGATTGTATTTAAAAGTTTTGCCCCACAAGCAGCTATTGTTGCCACTGATTTGAATAATGAATTACTTAACACCACAATTTCTGGCGTTATCAATGGTATCCTTTCAAACAGTGTGCAGAACTTCTTTTCAAGGGTTTTGGGATCTTCTGTAGATGTAAACTTCAACTATTCAAGGACACAAACCGGCATAACTGGTTTGAATGGGAATACGTCGGGGTCAGGACAATCCAATTTCCGGGAAAATGTAAGTCTACAGTTCATCAAATCAATGCTAAATGACAAACTCGTCATTACTTTTGGCAGTGATTTTAATTTTGCAACAGCAGGCAATACCTCACTTGCTGCAGGATCACAAAGTTTTCTTTTCCTACCTGATGTTAATGTAGAATATAAGATCACTCCGGATGGAAAATTCAGGACTTCCTTTTTTTACAGAAGTAGTTTTGATGTTTTATCAACCTCAGGTAAACGAGACAGAACAGGCGGAAACATCTCTTTCAGGACTGAATTTGACAATATGTTTGGACGGAGGAGGATTAAACTTACTCCCCCGGACAAACAATGATCAGATTTCGTGACCCATTTTTTCTTTCTTTGTTTGCAGGTATTTCTCGTTAAAAGGATTAGATGCTATTTTTATTGGCACAGTTTCAACAATTTCAAGTCCGTACCCCCTTAAACCAGCCCTTTTTCGGGGATTATTGCTAATCAGTCGAATTTTGGAAATTCCGAGGTGCCGGATAATTTGTGCACCAACACCATAATCCCGCTGATCTGCCTGAAAACCAAGGTGTATATTGGCTTCAACAGTATCCATTCCCTGCTCCTGCAGTTTATAAGCTTTCATTTTATTAATCAATCCTATACCCCTGCCTTCCTGGTTCATATACAAAACAACGCCCTTACCTTCCTTTTCAACCATTTCCATAGCCGCATGCAATTGTTCTCCGCAATCACACCGCAAAGAGCCCAGGATATCACCTGTTACACAGGATGAATGCACCCTCACCAATACTGGCTCATCATTTCCCCATTCACCTTTTACCAATGCCATATGTTCAGGACTTGATGGATTATTTTTTTCCCTGAAAATCATCAGCCTGAAATCTCCGTATCTGGTAGGCATTTTTACTTCAACAGGATGATCAATGAGGGAATCATGCTGCAAACGGTATTCAATAAGGTCTTTGATGGAAACGAGTTTCATGTTCCATTCTTTCGCCATTTGCATGAGATCAGGTAGGCGCGCCATTGAACCATCATCGTTCATCACTTCTACAAGAACACCAGCAGGCTCCATACCTGCCAATCTTGCGAAATCAATAACTGCTTCGGTATGGCCCGATCTCCTCAATACACCTCCTTTTTTGGCTCTAAGCGGGAATATATGTCCGGGTCTGCCAAGGTCCGTAGGCCTGGTAGCAGGATCTATAAGCGCCTTGATTGTTTTTGCCCTGTCATGTGCAGAAATTCCGGTTGTACAACCATTTCCAAGCAGGTCAACAGAAACTGTAAAAGCTGTTTCATGCAATGCTGTATTTGTGTTGACCATGAGCTCCAGTTGCAATTCTTGGCAACGTTCTTCTTCCAGTGAAGCACAGATCAATCCCCTACCGTACTTGCTCATGAAATTAATTATTTCAGGCGTTACATTTCTGGCTGTAGTAATGATATCACCTTCATTTTCGCGGTCTTCATCATCCACAACAATAATCATCTTACCCTGTTTCAGGTCTTCTATTGCACTATGTATCGAATCCAGCATGTATTTTTTTTCAAAGTTATTGATATAACAAAACAAAAGAGCCGGATGTTTACATCCGGCTCTTAATTATCCTGTTAATCTTCTTGATTAGAAAGAATACCTCACGGTCAACTGTCCTCTCCAACGTGTAGAAAGGTAGTTACTACCTCTGATATCCAGGATATCTGCAGCTGTTCTGTTGCTGAGATTCCTGTAGGTCAATCTTGGGGCCAATGTTGAACCATTGATCCTGTAGCCTTCCATACTCACCAAAGAATATGAGTCTACACCTGGCGTTGCATTTACCCTACCCCAATTCCTATTCAGGAAATTGGTGAAGTTGAACATATCAAAGATAACTGAGAACCTGTGTTGATTTGAACCTTTGCCCAAAACCAGATCCTGCTGCACTTTCATGTCAATGATATTAGACCAAGGC
>JBDLUZ010000240.1:0-3419 GCA_039805045.1 Bacteroidota bacterium
TTCTGCGCTGAATGAATGGAGTCCTGAAGCCGTATCTTTTTGTGCACAAAGACAAAGAAGAATACTGTCTGATACAGCTTCGTTGCTGGATGAGGATGGTATACTCGTGTATTCCACCTGTTCTTTTTCTAAGGCAGAAAATGAAGATAACCTGGATTTTCTTGTCTCACTTGGTTTTGAATCGCTCAGGTTGGCATTGGATCCCACATGGCAGGTTGTAGAAAGCTTTTCAGATAAGCATTTGGCATCAGGTTACAGGTTTTATCCTGATAAAATTTCAGGTGAAGGTTTTTTTTGTGCAGTGTTGAGGAAAGTGAAGCCTGAAGTGTTTTCTGACAAGTGTGCTGCAGTTCGTTTGCCAAAATCAGTGAATACTGCTGATTTTGCCCCATGGGTCAATCAGCGTCACGAGCTTTTTTTATTTGAAAAAGAGGGTGATTTGTTTGCCATAGATGATGTCAACGCAGTTGATTTGTTTTGCTTGCGCTCTTTTCTGCGTGTGAAAAAAAGTGGTGTTAGGATGGGGCGTCTGATCAGAGGGGAATTGATACCAGACCATGAGCTGGCTTTGTCTGCTTTGGTTTCAGATAACTTGCAGCTATTTCAACTTGACAAGGAAAATGCGGTCAGGTTCCTGAGGCGTGATGAACTGCAAGGCCCAGTTACTGGTAAAGGATGGTTTCTTGTAGCATACGAAGCGGTCCATTTGGGTTGGATAAAAATCAGTCAGGGCCGAGTTAAAAACAATTACCCAATGAACTGGAGAATTCTCATGAAGCCATAACAATGTTAAATTTTGATGTTCTGTGTTGAATGAAAATGAGTTCGCTTTGATTTTCTCACGAATTATAGATTAATTTGTATTATGATGTCCTTTGTTAAAAGTTTATTGCTTATACTGATTGCCAGCTTTTTTTTGACCAATGTTGTTGGTCAGAGTACTGAATTTGTGATAAAAAAAACTGGACCAGATTATTACCTGGAACATAAAGTTCAGCCTAAAGAAAACTGGTTCAGTGTTGGCCGTGTATACTTAATCTCTCCCAGGATTATTTCTACATTCAATAATTTATCCATGGATAAGGGACTGTCTATCGGACAGCTAATCAGAATTCCCCTGACAGCGGATAATTTCAATCAGTCTGATAATGCCGCATTTACTGGACCAGCTATTGTACATACAGTGGCACAGGGAGAGGGTTTGCTGCGTCTCGCCAATGTTTATAAAGTAACCATGGAGCAGTTGCGGAAGTGGAACCGACTCAGTACAGATCAATTGAAGGTTAACTCAAACCTGATTATAGGCTTTTTACAAACTCCTGACGCTGGAGATATTCAACCTGCAGCATCTGCAGCAAAAGTATCACAAGGTGCTAATCCGGTAGTTCCCCAGTCAAATACGCGTAAATCAGATGAATCTGCCAAGCCAGCAGTTCCTGCTCCCATTCAAACACAACAAACCACTACTGTTGCTCAACCAAAGCCAGTTCAACCTGCCACTAAGCAAACTCCTGCTGCGGTTAATCAGACTGCCAATGTGGGTGCGAATGCAGGAATAGGTTATTTTGCCTCACTTTTTACTACGCAATCAAAAGAAGGGAAGCAACAAAAAATGGAAACACCTGCATATGGGGTGTTCAAGAGTACAAGTGGATGGCAGGATGGGAAATATTATGTTTTAATGAACAGTGTTGTGCCAGGAACGGTTGTTCAAATCACATCTAAGAATACAGGAAAACAACTTTATGCCAAAGTTTTAGGCGCTGTTCCTCCAGGCAAGGAAAGTGAAGGATTACTGCTGAGAATAAGTAATGCTGCAGCATCAGCATTAGGTGTGCCAAATGGTGAGTCAGGTGTGTTTGAATTGGTGTGGTCTAATTGACACGTAATAAATTTCAGATAACATGACCAGTGAAAGGCTCTTTCAATGGACGCCCAGCCTTGACTTTTTTGCAGGAGACTGGAATGAAGCAGCAGCCCGGCATCTGCTAAAAAGAACACAGTTTGGGGCAAACAGGTCTTCTGTCAAGCAGTTTCAATCCCTTGGACTGGCTGCTTCGCTTAACATCCTGCTGGATGATTCGGCTTCAATGCCTGCACCTCCTCTAAAGGAATATAATCCTTCATCTGCTGCTACGCCAGATACTTTGATTTTAGCCGGACAAACCTGGGTGAATGATCCCAACAATGATGGTACTATTCATTCTCTGAGAAGGACTTCCTTCAAGCGCTGGTGGGCTGGACAAATGATCAATCAGGGTAATTCCCTTAGGGAAAAAATGACCCTATTCTGGCACAATCATTTCTCCACAGAAATGAATGATGTTGGTAATTCCCAGTACATATTCAAGCATCATAATCTTTTGAGAACGCATGCGCTGGGCAACTTCAGGAATCTTGTAAAACTTGTTACACTGGATCCGGCAATGCTTGTTTACCTGAATGGGCAGAATAACAATAAAACAGCCCCGGATGAAAACTATGCGCGGGAGATACAGGAGCTGTTTGTAATAGGAAAAGGTCCGGGTGCAGCATTCACAGAAGGTGATGTCAAGGCTGCGGCAAGAATCTTGACTGGATGGAGAAACAATTCAACTACTTTGACATCTTATTTCGATGCCAACAGACATGATACAGGGAGTAAACAATTTTCCGCATTCTATGGCAATAAGCTGATTTCAGGCAAAACGGGTGCTTCCGGCGGAGAGCAGGAACTCAATGAAATGCTGGACATGTTGTTCGCAAACAATGAAGTAGCCTTATTCATCTGTAGACGACTATATACCTGGTTTGTTCATTACAATATCACTCCTGAAATCGAATCTGCAATCATCATACCGATGGCAGATATCCTCAGGAAAAATAATTTTGAAATCAAGCCTGTTTTGCGGGCATTATTGGGCAGTTCACATTTTTTTGATCCGCTAAACCGGGGCTGTCAGATAAAAAGTCCGGTTGATATGCTTATTGGATTTTTAAGGGAGATGGAGGTTAAGTTCCCTGGTCCAGATCAGTATACTATCCAATACGGACTCTGGAATCAGGTTATCAATTACCTCAATAATTTACAGCAAAATCCGGGAGACCCACCTGATGTCAGCGGCTGGAAAGCCTATTATCAGGAGCCGGGGTTTTATAAATACTGGATCAATACCGATACTTTACCCAAAAGGATTCAATATCTCGATACCCTGGTTACAACGGGATATACTTTTAGCGGATTTAAAATAGTTGTTGATGGTGCTTCCTGGGTAAAGTTGTGCAAGGCGCCAGGGGATCCAAATCAACTGATTGATGATTTATGTGAGTACCTGCTTGGCGTTAATATCTCTTCATCCCACAAAGCACAACTGAAGCGGGATATTCTTTTGGCGGGGCAGGCTGAAGATTATTACTGGACCACAGCATGGGATACTTAT
>JBDLUZ010000241.1:0-3417 GCA_039805045.1 Bacteroidota bacterium
GAGACAAAAATAAACTCGGTGGCCAGCACAAGATACCCAGACTCAGCAATGACCGGAAAATTGTGGAAGAAATCCTCAAGATGCTGGAAATTCAATAATTTCGCTGCTTCATAAAGTATTTTTCTATTTCTGTATAGACAAATAAATCCCCTCCTGTCCAGGTTTACCTACCGAGGTAGGAGGGGTGGATCCAGACCGAGCAAAGCGAGTGTCTGGAGACGGGGTGGTGGAGTTAACAATAAGCGAACAAAGCCATTCAGATATTGATATACTAGATTTAAATGTAAAAATTTGATAAGTTGAAAACAATAAAATCAAACTTGACTTTTAATGATTCCACCACCCCGGCATTCATTCGCCTGTGCCTAAGGCACAGACTCATTCATGCCACCCCTCCTGTCCAGGATGGGAGTTTTATAGATTGTATACAATAAAAAAATTCATACTTACCTCTCAAAACATCCATTTAATCTTTTCCAACCTCCAACTAAATTCTCTCAACTAAACCCTCACAACTCTAAACTATCCCATCATGTTACTCGAAAATAAAGTTGCTATTGTTACTGGTGCTGCGCGCGGAATAGGTGAAGCCATTGCCCTTAAACTGGCTGAACACGGTGCACACATTGCCTTCACTTACGTCAGTGAAAGCAGCGCGGAAAAAGCTGCTGCATTGGTAACAAAACTGGAAGGAATGGGCGTAAAGGCAAAAGCATGGAGAAGCAATGCAGGAAAATATGCTGAATCAGAAGCCTTTGTAAACGATGTAGTGAAAGAGTTTGGAACCATAGATGTTTGCGTAAACAACGCAGGAATATCCAAAGACAACCTCCTGATGCGCATGACACCAGAACAATGGGATGATGTTATGGAAGTTAACCTGAAAAGCGTTTTCAACATGACCAAACAGGTCATCAGACCCATGATGAAACAACGCAAGGGCTCCATTATCAACATGAGCTCAATCGTGGGTGTGCGCGGCAATGCCGGACAGTCCAGCTACGCCGCCAGCAAAGCGGGTATCATAGGCTTTACCAAATCTATAGCCCAGGAACTTGGCAGCCGGAACGTGCGTTGCAATGCCATTGCCCCTGGTTTTGTTGAAACAGACATGACACAATACCTCAAAGAAGGAGAAGGCGCACAAGCTTATATGTCTAAAATTCCAATGGGCAGGTTCGGTACAGCTGAAGAGATAGGCAATACCACCCTTTTTCTGGCCTCGGATCTGAGCAGTTATATAACCGGACAGGTTATCAGTGCCTGTGGCGGACTCAATATATAAGCTGTTTTAATCTTTCAAATAATATTTTTTTATTAAAACTGGATCGGAATCATCCATTTATTGATTTCGCATTGTAGTTTTACGTGCTTTGAATAAGAAAATACTTACATATCTCTTGCTTGCGATCATCTCCTTTCAACTACTTCCGTTAAAGGAGGTTGGTGCTATTTTTTATGGCAACCAGATGATAGAAGAGATATGTAACACTGGTGCTGATGCCGACGGCAAAAGCGCTGAAAACAGTGAAGACCTGAAAAAATCAGACATGTTTTTTCACTGTTTTAATGATAGTCTGCTGCTTAACACCAGCAAATCAGCCACTTTATATGCCATCCAGCAAGATTACCATTCCCGCCCTGCTGATGACATACCTACCCCACCACCGCTGTCCTTTTTTCAAATTTAGATTTAACAATATCTCGACTAGACTGCCAGCTTTATAGAAGTTGGAGAAAATGAGATAGATTTTACTTTTACAATAATAATTTGTTTAGGAATCGTTATTCCGATTTCCTTTGTACCAACTCTCCAAGCCTTCAACGCATGAAATCCCTCAAACAAAACTTAAGTGCAGACCTACTGGCTGGTATGGTCGTTTTCCTGGTTGCCCTACCGCTCTGTCTTGGTATAGCTGTAGCCAGCGGGGCTCCACCCTTTGCTGGCATCATCAGCGGTATCATCGGTGGTATTATTGTAGGTGTATTAAGTAAATCACATGTAAGTGTATCCGGGCCGGCTGCAGGACTCATCGCCATCATCCTGGTAGCGGTAACAGACCTGGGGTATGAAACATTTTTGGCAGCAGTGATGATTGCCGGTCTGATTCAACTGGTACTCGGATTGGCAAAGGCAGGTGGAATTTCCAGCTATTTCCCAACCAGTGTCATTGAAGGGATGCTGGTGGCCATTGGTATAATCATCATCAAGAAAGAATTGCCACATGCCATTGGCTATGACCTGGAACATGAAGGTGATTTCTTTTCTTACCAATTGTTGAAAGAAGATGAAGGTTTCTTTGGAGAATTGATTCATTCGCTCAATTTTGCCCATACAGGAGCCATGATTGTGGCACTCGTTTCAATAGTCATTATCATTGCTTTCAACAAGGTACCTGCCCTGAAAAAAATCAAAGCCATTCCTGGCGCATTGGTAGCCGTGGTGGCGGGTATTCTGCTGAACGAGCTCTTCAAAATTGCCGCACCACAATGGATCATCGCCAATGAACACCTGGTTGTGTTGCCTACTGCCAGTTCCGTTGCTAACTTTTTTTCCCAGTTCCAAACACCATCCTTTGCAGGTTTTAGCAACCCACAGGTGTGGGTGGTAGGACTTACCATTGCCATCGTGGCAAGTATAGAAACATTACTTTGCCTAGAGGCAGGCGATAAAATGGACCCGCTGAAACGCTATTCCAGTGCCAATGTAGAACTGCGTGCACAGGGCATTGGCAATATGCTGTCTGGTCTGATTGGCGGACTACCAATGACTTCAGTAATCGTTCGAACAACTGCCAATATCAATGCAGGTGCAAGAAGTAAATGGTCCGCTATCTTCCATGGCATCTTCCTGTTGCTGGCCGTTATTGCCATACCAGGTTTACTGAATAAAATACCCATGGCCAGCTTAGCAGCCATTCTGATTATGATTGGACTCCGGCTTGCCAGTCCGAAAGTATTCTCACACATCTGGCATTCAGGTAAACACCAATTCGTCCCCTTCATCATCACCGTCATCGCAGTGGTATTCACCGACCTGCTCAAAGGTGTGGGCATCGGACTTGTGGTTAGTGTTTTTTATATTTTGGCAGGAAACATGAAACTGGCTTATTTCTTCAGAAAAGAAAAACACAATGAAGGAGAAACCATTCACATCGACCTGGCACAGGAAGTTTCCTTCCTCAACAAAGCAGCTATCAAACAAACACTCGGCGCATTACCTGAAAACAGCACAGTGGTGGTGGATGCCGCCAATACCGTTTACATAGACCATGATGTACTGGAACTCCTGCGGGATTTTGTAAACTATGGATCAAAAGACAGAAATATCAACATCACGCTGATGAATTTCAAAGAGGCATACAGAATGGGGGAATATTCACATGTCCACTCAGAGAAAAATTAAACAACCAATGA
>JBDLUZ010000242.1:0-3398 GCA_039805045.1 Bacteroidota bacterium
AATTATGAATCAACTTTTGAATCAACTGAGCGGTTAATCAAGGCCGGATCGAAGCGGCCACTTTTTATCCAGACTGCAGAACCGCTTTATACATCCATGGAACGCAGAAGGGGATTTCAGGATGCATTGGTTGCAAATGGTATTGCATTTACGGATGAATCACTCATTACCTGTTCAGAAAATATGGAAGATAACTACCAGCTTCTGAAAAAATTGTTTGCTTCACGTAAACGGCCAGATGGCATTTTTGCGCCTATCGAAAAATACGCAATTACTGTTTATCATGTTTGTAGAGATCTAAAGCTCAATATACCCAAAGACCTCAAAGTCATAGGTATGACCAATTTGCGGACTGCTGCATTACTAAATCCCTCCTTATCAACATTATCCCAGCCAGCTTTTGATATGGGTAAGGAAGCAGCTACATTGTTGCTCAAAATGATTGAAAAAAAATCATATGCTGCTGCAAATGACATTATCGTACTTGCCAATGAGCTGACCATACGCGATTCTGTATAACCGAAAACCTTTGCGTAAATAAAAAAAGGGTTAGTATTCTTTATTTGTGCAATCAGCACGAAATTAGTTGCTGAAATGCTTATTTATGGAATCATCAGCTCCCTTTCTCAAAGAAGATTTTTTATTACAAAGTTCTTTAGCCTCAAAACTTTATTTTGATTATGCCGCTCCTCAGCCAATCATAGATTACCATTCCCACCTTTCACCGTTTGAGATTGCTTCCAACAGGCGGTATGAAAATATGACAAGGATATGGTTGAGTGAGGATCATTACAAGTGGAGGGCGATGCGCACTGTTGGTGTTCCCGAGCAGATGATTACAGGTGATGCTTCCGATGAAGAAAAGTTTCATGCCTGGGCTAGAACCGTTCCTCAAACCGTCAGGAATCCGCTTTTTCATTGGACATACCTCGAGCTGAAAAATTCATTCGGAATAACTGAGTATTTGAATCCGTCTTCTGCAAGCAGGATCTATGGACAAGCTAATGAACTGCTTGCGGGCAGTGACCATACGGCAAGAAAGTTTCTTGAACAATACAATGTGGTTTATCTCTGCTCAACTGATGATCCTTGTGATGACCTTCAGTATCATCACCAGATTGCAGCAGATAAAGATTTTCAGGTAGGCGTGGCCCCATCTTTCAGGCCTGATAAATCCTTTGCCATCCATGATGCACCGGCGTTTCTTGCATATATCAAAAAGCTTTCTGCTGTTTCAGGTACTGAAATCACAGATATAGACTCTCTGATGGAAGCGCTGAACAAGCGTGTGAATCATTTTGCCCAAGCGGGATGTAGAATATCTGATCATGGGTTAACCCAGGTACCACTGAACAGGCCATTTACCGGTGAACTTGCAACTGAGTTAAAGACATTTATTGCATCAGGTGGTTCAAAGCCTTTCTCTGATCCAGAAGCTTTTGCTTTCCATGTGCTTTCTGGTTTATGCAGAATTTACCACGCAAAAGGATGGATTCAGCAATTTCACCTGGGAGCTATCCGAAACAACAACGCACGTTTGAAAGCTAAATTGGGTGCTGATGCAGGTTTTGATTCCATTGGTGATTATCCACAAGCTGAGAGACTCTCTGCATTGCTCAATAACCTCGATGCTACAGATCAGCTGGGTAAAACCATCATTTACAATAATAATCCTGCTGATAACGCACTCTTTGCATCTATGTGCGGTAATTTCAACGACGGAACAATTAAGGGAAAAGTTCAGTTTGGTCCTGCCTGGTGGTTTTTGGATCAAAAAAATGGCATGGAGCAGCATCTTGATATCCTCTCTGATATAGGTATCCTTTCTGCTTTTGTGGGGATGATAACTGATAGCAGAAGTTTGTTATCATTTTCAAGACATGAATATTTCAGGAGAATTTTGTGTAACCTGCTTGCCAATGATATGAAAGCAGGTATTATTCCAAATGATGAACAATGGATAGGTGATCTTATTGCTAAGGTCTGTTACCAAAATGCCAAAGAATACCTGGGAATCTGATTATTTTCTCAGGTGATAGGCTTTGGGTTGGGTAAATGCCCTTAAACCTGCATGGCTGAGTGTTGAACCGAATCCCGAGTTATTTCTTCCACTCCAGGGCAACGATGGACTTACCCTGTCACAACAATTCCAGTAAGCAGTGCCGGAGTGCATCCTGGCAAGAATTTTTTCTGCCCGTTGCTGGTCTGTTGCATATACAGATGCTGTAAGTCCGTAAACTGTATCGTTCATCAGGCTTATTGCCTCGTCATCATTTTTTACTTTCATGATGCCAATAACTGGTCCGAATGACTCTTCCCGCATCAGTTTCATCTCATGTGTAACATCTGTTAAAACGGTTGGCATAAAAAAGTAGCCTTCTGTGGAAGGTGCATATCCGCCACACATCAAAGTGGCTCCCTTGCTGAGTGCATCTTCTACCTGATCGTTTAAGAATGAAATCTGAGATTTTCTGCTGAGGGGACCGATATAAATACCTTCATGCAGTGGGTCACCAATTTTCCAGGATTGCACCTCTTCTACAAATGCTGTAACATATTGGTCATAAACTCCCTCATGCACATAAATCCGCTCTACCGCACAACAGCTTTGTCCGTTATTGTAAAAAGCCCCATCTGCTGTTCCTGCAGCAACAGATTTAATATCAGTGATGTTATCAGTTACATAAAGTGGGTCTTTACCGCCAAGTTCGCATTGGCAGGGAACCATTTTGGATGCCACCTTTTCGTAAATGTATTTCCCGGTTTTGTAGGAACCTGTGAAGAAATAACCATTGAAATGCATGTCAAGCAACAACTCTCCAACTGTTGCAGCGCCCTTTGCAACCTGAAAAACATCATCTGGCACTCCTGCCTGTTTTAAAAGACGTTCGATATGCAGTCCGGTTAAAGTGGCATATTCTGAAGGTTTGTAGCAAACGGCATTACCCGCCAGCAACGCAGGAATAAATACATTTGTACCAACCAAGTATGGGTAATTCCAGGCAGATATATTACATATCACACCCAATGGCTCGTAGCGAATTATTTCTGATATGGATTCATCGGCATACATTATTTCGTCTGACAGGTATTTTTCGGCATTTGAAGTCAGCCATTTTATCCTGTTTCTGGATCCGTTAATTTCATTTTTCGACTGGCTCAACGGCTTTCCAACTTCACTTGTGAGTGTTAGGGCAAGTTCTTCGATGTTTGCTTCAAGTAATTCGGCATAGCGGTTTATGACAGCAATTCTCTCAGAAACCGGCACTTGATGCCATTTTACCTGACCCAATTGTAGTTCTTTCAATTTTAGTTGCAGGCTTTCTGCGTTATCAGGTTGAATTGATCCAATCAGATCTCCTGTTGCCGGATTAATGATTTCCATATAATTGAAATAA
>JBDLUZ010000243.1:0-3393 GCA_039805045.1 Bacteroidota bacterium
ATCGAGCTTTCTGATTTCCTGCAATGCTTCCTTCAGCATTGCTTCATCAATATCAAGAGATTTGATGATTTTATCGTAATGCCTCCTGGTGAATTCATCGAAATGAAAATCCACAATACGCCAGGCGGTTTTCACGGCTATAGAAGTTTGCAGGAGTAGTTTCTTGCGTAGTTGAATCAGCAGACACTCCCTTACATCCCTGGCGCAGATACCGGGTGGATCAAAATGCTGTATCTTATCTATAACTTCTTCCACCAGCGCTTCTTCAACAATGATATTCTGCTTAAAGGCAAGGTCATCAACAATGGATACAGGATCTCTTCTCAGATAACCATCATCATCAATGCTACCAATAACCTGTTCTGCAATCTTTTCCTGATCAAACGAAAGATTCAATAGGCCAAGCTGCTCCATAAGCATTTCATGCAATGAGGAAACTGCCGGGTGAAATGAATTTCCTTGAACCTGAATTTCAGGAACCTGATCCTCTTTTACCCTGTAATCAGCGATATCGTCTTCATCATATTCTCCAAAAGGCTCATTAACATCAAACTCATCTTCAGCTGACGCTTCCTCCATTTCCGGGAGTTCGTCAGCTAATTCCTTTTCTGCCTGATCCGGTAACTCCTCTCCCAATTCCAAGGCTGGGTTCTCTTCAATCTCCTCCTTTACCCGCTCTTCCAACATAGCAGTAGGCACCTGCAGCAATTTCATGAGTTGAATCTGCTGTGGTGATAGTTTCTGTTGAAGTTTTTGCTGAAATCCCTGAAAAAGTGCCATCCCCAAACCCCGGTTAATGATTAAATCAGTTGTAAATTTACGAACAAATGAATCATCTCCATGAAGACATTCATGTCATTTCTATTACTAGGCATAGTGCTGCAAGCCAACAGCCAGGATACTACAAAACCTTACAGGCCATTTACACTGCTGGAGAAAAAAGATTACTTCACCTCCAGGCAACCAGCATCTGGAGTCAAATCTGATCATGCCAGCAGGCAACAGGGTATAATTTGCCAACAGGAATGGAAATTTGAGAAAAGAACTGGAATCCCGTTGCGGCTCAGACTGGGTACCCTTGATTATGTTGACAAACTGGAGGGAAAAAGAAAATAGAAACCATCACCTATCAGGTGCCTGCTACATTATCCTGATCCACGGAGTTTATCAAGTAGGCCATTCAGTGTAGTCAACTCGTCCTCATTCAGCTTTTCCATGACACTGCGCATTTCATTGTCTCGTGCATCAATGCGCTGCAACATGGCTTTGCCTTCACTTGTTATACTTACATCCACAAGCCTTTTGTCTGTATTACACAAACGCTTTGAAACAAGTTTCTTAAGCAACAACCTGTCAACTATCCTGCTGGTATCACTCATCTTATCGAGCATACGCTCCCTGATAGTTAGCGTGCTCAAAGGCCTGGGATCACTTCCCCTCAGAATTCTGAGAATATTATACTGCTGAAGGGTAATATCTTCTTCAAAAAGGATAATTTTTATCTGCTCTGTAACCCAATGATAGGTGTATATCAGGTTGATTACAGCCTTCTGGTTTTGTCCACTGAAGCTGGACTGTTGTATGTCTTTTTCAAGCCCCATACCTATTTTTAAATTTGAATTTTATTAGGATCAACAAACTCATGGGCGTAAATCTTAACGAGTATGATGGCATAACTAAATACGAGTGGACCAAAGATAAAACCCATAAATCCAAACAGCTGCAAGCCTACTATTACGCCAAACACCGTAACCAAAGGATGTACATCCCCTATCTTTTTCATCAGGGTTACACGGGCGAGGTAATCTACATTTCCTGTTATCAGCAAACTGTATATGAGCAAACCTGTGCCCTGTGCATTCATACCCTTTGAATAAAGAAAAATCACAAGGGGCACCCATATCATCATGGTGCCTACTATGGGAAAAAAAGCAAAAATAGCGGTCAGAAAACCCCACATGAGTGGATCATCAATTCCAAAAAACAAATAGCCCAGGTATGCAAAAGCACCCTGTATCAGTGAAATAAGCGGAATGCCTACAGCATTGGCTTTAACCATATGCCGGGTCTCCTGTGCCAATGCAACAACACTTTCCTGATGCAATGGAATGAATTCTCTCACAGACTTTTCCATATTCCTGCCGCCAGTAAACATGAAATACAACACAAAAAACATCACAAGCAGGTTGCCAAGCATCATGGCAGAACTATTCAGAAAAGTAGGAATATACCCCGTCATTTTCTGTTGAAGACTATTTAAATTATCTGCAGTAAAAAGCTCTTGTCCGGTCAACCGTTTTACCTGTTCTGCAAGTGCCTGTATGCCAACTACAAACTCATCCGCATGAGAAAACACTTCACTTATCCTGGGTGTAACAAGCACAATAGCATAATATATAGGTGCAGCAACAACAATCAGAAACAAGGTGATAATGAGAAGTGCAGTTAATCCCGGGCGCCATTTCTTTTGCTCAGTCAGCTTGAAGTAACGTTCCCTTCCAAGGATATAAAAAGTCAAGGCCCCCATCAATCCGGGTAAAAAAACATACAGTTCCTGGATGATGAGGTAAAAAAGAAAACCTATCACAAGCAGTAATACTACTTGCCTGATCCTGTTGTTAAAGTGGGTCATGTGTGCTGTTTTTCATTGCCATACCTTGATACCTTCACTGCAGTTGGAGCAAATATCAATATTTTTTCTGCTCTTAAGCAACTCCTGCCGAAACTCATCATAGTTTTTACTTTCCCATATTTCCTGGAGGGACTGTTCATTTAAATTTCCCATGGGGTGTGCTGCATCCTTGTCGAAGCAACAGGGTACAACAATACCATTCCAGGTAATCACCTGACTATGCCACATTTTCCAGCAATAATTAGGCATGGCATTCAGAGGTAACACCTGGCCCCATTTATCTTTTTTGTACCTGCTGTATTTCTGGTCTAGCGGTATAAGGCGATTGGGATCATTGGTGTAATCAATAACCTGTGCAGTTTTCACCCATACTTCATCCACCCCCAATGATGCAGCAATCTGACGGACCTTGTCAACCTGATGTTCATTGGGTCTTACTACCAGAAACTGAAAAACAACAAAAGGGGTATGACTTCCAAGTGATTGCTTCCAGCGGATGAGGTTGGCAGTGCCTGCAATTACCTTGCTCAAATCACCACCCACACGGTATTGCGAATAGGTTTCCTGGTCTGCGCCATCAATAGAAATGATTAACCTGGAAAGTCCACTTTCAACAGTTTTTCTTGCACGCTCATCATCCAGAAAATGAGCGTTGGTAGAGGTACTGGTATATATTCCCTTATCAGCTGCATAACTGATCATCTCAAACAAATCTTTGTGCAGGTAGGGTTCACCCTGAAAATAAAAGTTGAGGTAAATCA